>CAZORS010000005.1:14940-26942 GCA_964582025.1 uncultured Pirellulaceae bacterium
AGTGCAAAGATGACCCTTGCGATGAAGATAACCCGGAACCTGCCGAAATAGATCGCAAAGCGTTGGGGAAGGAATACAAAACTGCCAAGAAAGACGCAGAAAAAATCACCAAACGAAGCGAGGCAATTGAGAGTGCGTTAAAAGCCATCGAGGGATATCGATTGGTGTTTGAAATGGACTACATCGCGGCGGTGAAGCAGCTGAAGGAAGCGAAAGGCGAAGACGAATCGTGGCTCGCGGAGCTGCGTTTTCTTGGTGGAGAAACCAAAGAAGGCCTCGAAGACTTGCGGAAACAAGTCAAAAAACACGTCAACCAAAGTGTTCCGCTTGCTCGGCTCACATGGTGTCTGTTTCTCAATGAAGACATGGAGAAAGCGGAGGCTCGATTTAATGAACTTCGAACCGTCGCCATCGGAGCGGATCGTTCGATCGAGATTTTCTCTCGCTTAGACTCTTTGGTCGAAACGCTGAAATTGGACGAGTCGTGGGTTCGCACTAAGGGTGACACTCGAATCAAAGCCCACTTTCGCCCTTCACTCGATTCGCTTGGACCAGTTCTGTGGGACGCGCCGTCGGTTCCAAAATGGGAAGTTCTCGACTCCAACGATGAAGAGGCTTCCTCTGAAAGCTATATGGGTGAAAACTATTTGATGATCTTCTATCTGGGGCACGGCTGTTTGCATTGTGCAGAGCAGCTTCAAGCTTTCGGCCCAAAAGTTGGCGACTTCGAAGATGCTGGCATCAAGATGATTGCCATCAGTAGCGATGATCGTGCGGGCCTCAGCAAGTCGATCGAAAATTTCAATGGCGAGTTGCCGATGCGTCTGGCTTCGAATGCCTCGTTGGATATCTTCAAAGCGTTCCGAGCTCACGACGATTTTGAATCGCAGCCGCTGCACGGCACTTTCCTGGTCGACAGAAATGGCCGAGTTCGCTGGCAGGACATCAGCTACGAACCGTTCATGGATCACGAATTTTTGCTGCGAGAATCGAAACGTTTGCTGAAGTTTGAAAGATAGTGGTTCGGTCTCTCCGAGACCGTGAGGTTTTGAAATCACCCTCGCTTTGGGAGGGTCAGACACGAGGAACGAGTGGCTGGGGAGGGCGCGTAGGAATGCGTTTTAATTTCAAAACGCAGGCATCTTCTCCCTCCCCGTCGCCTAGGCTCCGACCCTCCCAAAGGGAAGGTGATCGGTCTAGTTCCCGCTGCAACTTTGGCATTCGCAAGAATTAGCATTCTTACGGCCTCGATGATTGCCAAACACTCGCTTCGCAGTATCGCAGTTGTCTTTACTGCGGAGGTAAGGATTTCCCCAGTGACCCGGGTTCGCTTTGAGTCCACCGCTGCAATTGCAAATGCCGGCCCACTCGTCGCAACAAGATTTGCGATCGACGCCAAAGAAGTTTGCGTCGCCAGCGATCCCGCGATAAGCAAACGGCTCGCCACCGGGCGAGAAATGATCGCCAACGTCTCGCATCATGTTTGGTTTCTCGTCCCACGAATTTGAACGCTGCGACATTCTAATATCGTCGATTGACGCAGAGTCAAACTTAGCTGGTGCTTCACCTTCGTAGTATTCGTTTAACTCGTCATCGGAAACCGGCATCGGCGGGATACTTTCAATGACAGTTCCAGTTGGCTCCGGGATTTGAACAGTGTTCTGAGGTGACGGCTTTACGATTTCGTTCGGCAGTGGGAAATCCTGTGGAGAAATTGCTGGTTGAACCATATCAGCTTCTACAATCTCCTCAACTATTTCCTGTGACGCAAATCGAGCTTTAGACTTTGGATTGAAGTCGCCACCTGAGATTTCTTTCATCCGAGACGTTTGTTGGACGAACGAAGCCGCATCGTCATTGACGTTTGGAATCAAGGAGTCTTCTGCGATTACGTAGTCCAAAGCCGAAACTTGAGGGGCTTCAATTTCGATAGAAGCGACCGCAGGCGGCTTAAAGGTCGATTGAATCTGCGGCTTCGCAACTGGACGTTCCGTCAATTGTTCGACAGCTGGCGCGGCATATTCAATGGCCGGTGTAATCTCTGCAACTACCGGAATGCTTTGCTGGATGCTGCGTTTGCGGATCGGTTGATATGGCTTCGAATAATTGCTGGCAGTCAAAGACTGCTGGGGTGCCGTAAGGAAGTAGTTGTCCGATTTCTCCGCGCCCAAATCAATGCCTTGGGCGAAGACGGAAAACGGAAATGAGATCAGGACCAGTGCCGAAAGAGAAATTGTTTTCATCGGATTGCTTTGCTGGGAATGGGTCTGCCGCTATTACGACCAAAATCGATTCAATCCTGTTCATCGGAAGCTCACGATCCGGCATATCACGATTTAAGTTTCAACCGTCGGGCATAACCGGTTTGGCAAAATGCGTATCACAATGCGTTTTATCCTGACCGATACGCCGGGAACAACCGGAATAGATTCACATGGAATGGTCGTCGCAAATGCTCGTCACCCTCCCTTGGGGAGGTTCGGAGCCCAAGACTTAGGTCTATGCGACGGGGTCGCGACGGAGATGAATCTGTCCAAAGGGTCCTGCGAGAGGCTGATATCAAAGATCAGCACTTCCAATAATCTCCCGCTGGCCGATAATCACGGCTTAAATCCTTCAAAGAAAGCGGCTGCAAGTGGCAAAGAAGACAGACGGCGAACCGTGGTACAAAGATGGCTTGAAGTTTTCATGCTCCGGTTGCGGCGACTGCTGCACCGGCGCCCCTGGATTCGTCTGGGTCAACAAAGAAGAAATCGCAGCGTTGGCTCAAGCGATTGAAATGGATGTCGAAGAGTTTGAAGAACACTTCGTTCGCAAGATCGGCATTCGCAAAAGCCTGAAGGAATTTCCCAACGGAGACTGCGTTTTCTTCGACGGGGCGAACCGAAATTGCAACGTTTACGGGGCACGACCACGGCAGTGTAAGACTTGGCCATTCTGGGACAGCAATCTCAAGTCACCTGAAACCTGGGCGGAGACTTGCGAAGGTTGCAAAGGTAGCGGTGTTGGCAAACTGCACTCTCTGAACGAAATCGAAGACCAACGAAAAGTAATGAAGCTGTAGTTGTTTGGGCGGCTACGATTCTGCTTCTCGGTTCTCGCTTCTAGGTATCGATTCAGCCTCGTGACATCGGTTTCAAGTGAAAACTGTCGTGTTTCTCCGCACGAAAAGAAAATGCACGTTGATTCTGATTGCTATTGATTCTCTCAACACACGGGAAAAACAGAGCAAAAAGACAGGTGGAGATCGAGCTCGACAGAGTTTTCGCTGCATTGTTTGCCCATGCAATGCCAAAAAGCGATAGCACTTTCCGAGAACTGGTACCACATCATGTGCAAGCAGTGAATTGTCTTGGAAGATGACCGTAATTCATTGACACGAATTTCGGCTGCGGCACAATCACGTGCGTCGTAAACGAGTTACGACTAAGCAACACTTACATGGAGGTTGCCGACGAACGCTTGGGACGAGCCAGTCGGATTGGTAAACGATTTACCACATCAATTTGCTCAATCACTTACGAACTAACACCGGATGGAACCGGCGACGCGTAGTGAATCTTGCTTTCTTCAGCACTCTCCGCCACACGTACTTATTCCAAGCCTCGAACGACTCGTGGCGAAAGCTCAAGACGAGCACATCATTTACGGAGATACAATTATGCAACGCAAACCAATCATCGGACTCAACGCAGACTTTCGCCAAGCCAAAGGCAACCAGCCTTCTTTCTCGGTTGTCACCGCTGGATACTACGACAGTATCGCTCGCTCGGGCGGGATTCCATTGATCATTCCCCCAACGACCAACGAAGACGATGTGGCTCAGATCCTCGAAACGGTCGACGGATTCGTAATGGTTGGCGGAGCAGATCTTGATCCTCGCCGCGATGGTTTCATGTTGCACCCGTCGGTTCGCGAGATGGATTCTCGCCGCGAGAAGTTTGATCGTATGTTGATGTCGATGATCGCTGACAGCCGAACGCCAGTCTTCGGCATCGGTGTTGGCATGCAGTTGCTAAACGTGACCATGGGAGGCAACTTGTTCTTGCACATTCCTGATGATCTCAGCTCTGCGATTCCACACAAGGATCCTCAAGATCCAAACCATCGCCACGGACTGGAAGTCGTTACTGATTCACTGATGGGCCGCGTTTACGGTGACGGCGAAATTCGTGTCAGCAGTCGTCACCACATGGCGATTGATGAAGTCGCCAGCGGCTTCGCAGTTACGGCCAATTGCCCGGACGGTGTTGTCGAAGCAATCGAGAGCGAAATGCAGGATTGGATTGCCATTGGAACACAGTTCCACCCAGAAAACGAAGCCGCTTCGGCGTTGGACCTTCGCATTTTCGAAGAGTTCATTGACTTGATTCGCGAGCCAGTGCCTGCGATGGCATTGAAAGCAGTTGCTTAGTCCACGATGTGCGACTGTGGCTTAAAGGAATGAGCCGCAGTTTTCGTGTGAGGACAGAGTATAGAAGGAGCGTAGCCTGAGACGGCCTTCGCTCTTTTTTTTGTGCACCAATACAAGCCCGAAGCGCAAGCGAGTGAACTTTTGACCTCACCCTCCCCCGCCACTCGTTCCTCGATACTAACCCGAGGTTATTCAAAAGCATGTGGCAAATTTCACTCCGAAACAACTGAACAGTATTTCGGTAGATCATCGCCTTTCGCTCCGCGAAAGTGTGGAAGAGACGTTCTTTCGCGGAGCGAGAGACGACTATCGCGCAAATTCATTCGCTTGCGTTTCGGGCCTGTATTTGCCACGTTCTCATCTACCGGTAGAGCATTTTGCGTTCTCCACGTAAAATTGGCTCATGGAAAAAATATGCATCTTTGGTGTCGGGCTAATTGGTGGCTCGTTGGCGCTGGCACTGAAAGAGAAATCTTTCTGCAAACAGATCGTCGGCTGCAGTCGCAACGAAAGTCACCTTAAACGCGCACAGGAACTTGGCGTCATCGATTCGTGGACGCTTGATCCTTGCGAAGCCGTCCAAGACGCCGACCTTGTTTTCCTGGCGACGCCTGTCGGCGCAATCAAACCTGTGCTCAGCTCGATTCGTGATTGCATCACGGACCAAATGATCATCACTGATGGCGGAAGCTGCAAAGGTTCCGTCGTCAGTTCCGCCATCAGTGCGTTGGGAAAACTACCGAATCGGTTCGTGCCAGGGCATCCAATCGCTGGCCGTGAAAAGAGCGGTGTCGAGTACGCCGATGCGACTCTCTACGTCGACCACAAAGTTATCCTGACTCCGATTGAAACGACCGATTCCTCAGCTGTGAAAAAAGTCACTGAAATGTGGCAAGCCTGCGGAGCTAAAGTGCAGACTCTGAACGTTGATCAGCACGATCAAGTCCTTGCTGCGACCAGCCATTTGCCTCACGTTTTGGCCTATGCGTTGGTGGAAACTGTTGCCAAAACAACCTACGTCAGTGAAATATTTGAGTTTGCAGCTGGTGGTTTTCGGGATTCTTCGCGCGTCGCGTCCAGCGACCCGACGATGTGGCGAGACATCTGCATGTACAATCGAGATGCGATTTTGGAGATGACTTCCCTGTATCGTGAAAAACTGAATTCGCTTGAGCAGCTAATCGAAGCCGGCGATTCTGAGAAGTTGTTTGAGTTGTTTTCGCGTTCCAAAGAAGTCCGCGACGGGCGATTCGGCTAATCCACCACCATTTGCCAGGTTCGATTTCGAGTACTTTTATGTTGAAACTGAACGTTGCCGGAGTTCCCGAGCACTTTAATTTCCCGTGGCATTTGGCGATCGAGTCCGGAGCCTTTGCCGACGGCGGATTCGAAATTAGTTGGACAGATTTTCCTGACGGCACTGGCGCGATGATGCAGTCGCTTCGTCAAGGCAAGTCGGACATCGCCGTCGTGCTGACACAAGGTGCCGTCGCTGACATCCTACGAGGCAATCCGTCTCGGATCGTAAAGACTTTCGTTGAAACTCCTCTGGTTTGGGGCATCCATGTTGCGGCCGATTCAGACATCGAAACAATCGATCAAATCGAAGGACGGAAGTACGCGATCAGCCGGAAGGGATCCGGTTCACATCTAATGTCGATCGTGGACGCAACCGAACGTGGCTGGGATTCTAATTCGCCGCAGTTTGAGATCGTCGGCGGACTCGAAGGTGCTCGCAAGGCACTTGCCGACGGCGACGCCGAAGTTTTCTTTTGGGAGAAAGCAACCACCGCGCCTTACGTTGACAATGGCGAATTCCGTTTGGTAGGAGTCCGCAAAACCATTTGGCCCGCCTTTGTAATTTGCGTCCGCCAAGAGGTGTTGGAAAAACACGGCGAAGAACTGCGGTCCATGTTTGAAGTGCTGAATCGGCACTGTGCTGAACTGGTCGCCAATGGGGATGCCGTCAAGACAATTGCGGAGCGTTACAAATTGGATCCACACGAGACCGAGATGTGGTTTTCGGCGACTGTCTGGGACGAAGATTTCGAGATGCCCGATCGCGCTTTGCCTGTCGTGATTCAATATTTGAATCGCCTCAACATCGTGAAGGCTCCAATGGCGATGCCCGAGGACGTTTGGCACCAGCTGTAGGCCGCATGATGTTCGTAGTTAATGCCTTTAGGCATGTCCGTACAACAGAATTGCCGTTGAGTGTGAACTATGAATCCGTGTCAACTTCACCCATCGCCGCTGCTTCGTATTTTTCGATGATCGAACGCCAAATTGGAGTCCATCCGGATTGAAACATTTCTTCGTAGATACGGAAGCCAGCAACGAGGATGAACGCCGTTAGAATCATCGGCACGCTGGATTGGTAGGCACCGAAAGCGGCAAGCACCGCTCCGCCAACCAAGTATCCCCACATGTACGAATTCGATTGGGCGTTGGCAGAGGTAGACTTTACATAATTGATGAGATAAAGCTCATCGTCGGTGAAATCCGGAAGTGGCATACGTGAAATTCCCTTAGAGAAAGTAACTTCGTCTCTCAATTGTGTCTTGCGACGACAATCGACTCAATCAAATTGGAGTAGACGTTGATTCGTTACTCAAACGCGATCACACCCGCATCAACACGCTCGGCATTTCCGCTGACATCGCGCCATTGAAAATCGTTGTCCCGGACCAGCTTCTCCGCAGGAGCAAACCAAGCTTCAAGCATTGTCTGCTGGGGCTCGGTTAGCAAGTTGCCTTTTGGGGTACGGTTTTTCGAAACGACCAACAAACGATACTCCCGATTCAGATCAACCAACACTTCGAATTTTCCGTCTGAGTCTGCTCGAACGACCGCGCCGCCACCGTTGTGGATGGCTTCGATCGTTGGATTGTCCAATGCGACAAACGTCTTGGGCATCACCAAACCGGGTGCTTGCCGCTGCTCTGGTGCTCCTTTTCGTGGAAACAGAAACACAACGGCTCCCGTGTCGGGTAGCTCGTTTCCATTTTTCTGATAGGTCACTAGACCTGAGACTCGGCAATCTTCTGCGTACGCTGAAGCTGTCTGATTTGGAGTTCCATTTGGTGTCGCAGTCGACGTTAAATTGCCGACCATCATGCCCAGCATGAAAAATGTGGCCGCTGAAACGCCCAACAAAGCGGCTTGCCCATAGATTAACCGGCGGGAAACCCAAATGTGATGTTCGCGGACCGGTAAGTTGTCTGACTCGTTTTCGATGGCTTTGCTCCTAGATTGATCCGATACAATATAATGGAGAACGGGGCAGATAAAGAGGAACGGTATGATGGCTTTGGGACAGAAATCTTCAAATGCGGTGGTGCTGACTGTGACATCACTGATGCTGGTTGTGTTCGCGTCTTATCCGGCCGCACTTTGGGCACAACGAAACTTGCCGGTTGCCGTCAATGTGAAATCGGGCTATCGATTCGACGGACAGATGTTTCCCGTTAACGGGTACAGCGTCCTACGAGTTCCGGAAGACTTCGGTTCCAGTTGTTACGTAGTCGACAATGGTCTTCGCCGAGTCTTTATCAGTAAGTACCATCTTGTCGACGAAGAGCCCGTTCCGACCAACGTACCCGTGATTGAATTTCCGATTTGGCAAGATGCGATCGGTAAGAAGGCGGACGTCGGAATCCTGAATTGGACTAACAGGTTCAATGAATTCGGGCATCGAGAAATCAATGCCTCGACGCCGAAATATACCGGGAAAACGTTCGTTCAGGGTATCACGAAAATCACCCCAACCTACGTGGAGCTGAGCACGCTCAAAAGTACCGGGCCAAAAACTTCGTTGAAAATGAGTGTCGGGACCGGCATGGTCCCCGTGGACGTCATCAGAAAGTTGCTCCACAACCAGATCTCCAACAGTAAAAGCCCGTCGGAATACCAAGACATCTTCGGCTACTTTTTGCAGGCTCAACAGTACGGCGAAGCCTTGAAAGAGCTTGATCTGATCGAACGTCGTTTCCCCGGCAGCAAAGATCAAGTCGAGCAAGATCGACAGAAAGTTCGTCAGAGTCAGGCTCGTCAGGTCCTTCGCGAGATCAAACTACGAGTTCGAAACGGCCAACCGAAAGTCGCACGAGACCTCGCCGGAGTTCACATGAACAAGGAAGGCGTCGCTTCCAATGTGTTGATCGAATTACAAGATATCCTCGACGGTCTGAATAAGAACGAATCGAAAGTCAAAGACGTTAAGCTGAAAGTTCAAGAGCTGGTCAAGCGGTATCAAGGCTCTGGTGCTCCGACGGTCGAGCAGCAGACGATGCTAGGAGCGTTTTTGGCGGAGTTGGAATCAGAGCTTTCGCCGTCGAATGTTTCGCGGTTGGATAGCTACCTCGTACAAGCCCCCGATGCGACTCAAAAGGACGAACAAAAAGTTGCCCTCGCGATCAGCGGTTGGCTTGTGGGCAGTAACAATGCCACTCCAAACTTTGCGGTGACGCAATCGATGTTGACGGTGCGTAATCTGATTCGAGACTATCTCGCCAGCGGCGATGCAGGTCAACGGGATGCGATCTTTGAAACATTGAAAACATTCGAAGCGGGAACACCAAAATTTGTCGCCAACATGCTGGCTCAAATGAAACCGCTCGAGCACGATCAGGTGATTGCGGGCTACACTGGGGAAAAGCCGATCGAGTTCACCGTCACGGTGCCGGGCACTCCAGCTCGGCCGCGAGTTCAAGAGTTTCGCGTGGCGGTTCATTTACCGATTGAGTATGACCCGTATGAACGATATCCGCTGATGCTTACGCTGCCGAATTTCGGCATGTCCGTTGAAAACCAACTGAACATGTTCAACAGTGCTTACGTGCCAAATGTTGGCCGCGTCGGTCGAGCGTCTCGCAACGGAGTGATCGTGGCGGCTGTTCAATGGGCGAATCCTGGTCAAAACGTTTCCTTGTATTCGGCTCGCGAGCACGCGACGGTGTTACGTGCGATGCGAGCCTGCTTTCGAAAGTTCTCCGTTGATACCGATCAAGTGTTCTTACACGGAAACGGCAGTGGAGCGAGTCTGGTTTACGATATCGGTTTGGCGCATCCTGAGCATTTTGCGGGACTGATCACGATCGGCGGCAAGATTGAAAAGTATGCCAAAGTTCACGCCAAAAATCGAAACATTCCGCTGTCGATTTACGCCGTGATGGGAGAGGGCGACCGAGTCACGCAAGAGCCAAATATCGTTACTTGGAATCAATGGCTGAAGTCGAATCGCTATGTGAACCTGATTTTGGTCGAATACATCGGGCGTTTGGGCAACGAGAGTTTTCCAGACGAAATTGAATCGATGTTCGAGTGGATGGCGTTCCAGCGTCGTCGATTGCCAGACCCGACAGGATTTCAATTCACCGCCAATTCGCTTCGACCGTGGGATAATTATTTCTGGTTTCTAGAGTTGCACGGGTTTCCAAGGCAGAACACGATGTGGCCGCAGCTGTGGAAAGACGGGGCGCTCAAAAAGTTGGTGATCGAAGGCGAGTTGAAACCGAAGGTAGACAAGACCTGTAAGTTTGTGCTCAAACCATCGAAGGCTGGGACTGGGATGACGTTGTGGTTGGCGCCAGAGTTCGTGAACTTCGAGGACGGGCAGGATGAGATTTGGATTTCGGGACGCGGGAAATTTCGCCAAGTTGTCCCTGCTTCAACGCGAGTGATTCTTGAAGACGTTCGCCGAAGAGGTGATCGTTTGCATCCGTATTGGGCGCGAGTCGATTGCAATAATGGAAAGTGGAGTGCGGCTGAGTGAATCAATACAAGCCCGAAACGCAAGCGAGTGCATGTTCTTAGTCGTTCCAATTGATCTACTGATCGTGGTGCCCAGTCGCGCAAATTCACTCGCTTGCGCTTCGGGCTTGTATTTGGGATCGCCGATTTGGGGTCGTGACGACCTATCGGCCTTCGATAAGCCGATCACCGAGAAAATTATCCAAGCCGGGTTCGTCGTGGATTTTCTGACGGGTCACTTCAGGGTCGTACGGCACGCGTCGAAATTCAATCTCTTTGTCGTCGACGATCACGTAGCTGCTATGCGGATCACCATCGCGAGGCTGTCCAACGCTGCCGACGTTGACCATGACCTTCTGCTCGTTGAGCGAATATCGGTTGCCGATCTCTTGAGGAGAATAAAATCGACAGTTCTCCGTGAATACGCCGGGCACGTGCGTGTGGCCCTGAAAGCAGTACTGATGAATGAAGCCAAAGATTCGTTCGATCTTTCGCGTGTTGTAGACGTCTTCAGGGAAAACGTATTCATTGAGCGGACTGCGAGGAGAACCGTGAACGAACATGAACGGTTCGACACGATGCGTGCGAGGAAGCTTCGCCAAAAAGTCCCAACGTTCGGCAGCGCCTTCGATGGAAGGATCTTCCAACTGTTGTCGTGTCCAGAAAATGGCTTTCTCTGCACCTGAACTGAATCCGTCAGGATCAAACAACGCTCCGTTGTCGTGGTTGCCCAATAGAGTCAGTGCAAAATTGCGGCAGTGATCGATACACTCGCGAGGATTCGGGCCGTAGCCGATCACATCGCCAAGGCAAAAAATCTCGTCGACGTTTTCACGTTCGATATCTGCAAGGACCGAAGTGAGCGCTTCGAGGTTCCCATGAATATCACTGATGATGGCTCGTCGTGTCACTGTCGCTGATTCAATTGGACGTGTTCTAGTAAATAACCAAGTCATCGACTTGATTAACGACCACCCATGAGGCGATTGCCAAGCATATCATCAAGGTCGGGAATGTTAAAAATCTTATCACGAGTCGACTCATTGTCGTACTCGACTCGATGATATTCGATTTTATTTTCTTCGCTATCGAGCACCACAAAGCAGGCTCTGGCATCGTCGTCTCGCGGCTGTCCGACGCTGCCCACGTTGATCATGCATTTCTCTTCGCCGAGCTGAAAGACATGGTCCATTTCATGCGGACGAATGAACTTGCCACTTTCGAGAAACACGCCGGGAATGTGCGTGTGGCCTTGGAAACAATATTGCTCGAACCGACTGATTAGATGAGCGAGAAGTTCTTTCTCGTAGATATGTTCCGGGAATACGTATTCGTTTGTCGGATCGCGAGGCGAACCATGAACGAAGAGATACTTTCCTTCGTCGTGTCGTCGCGGAAGCTCGCCAAGAAAGTCCCAACGGCGATCGCCTTGAGCTGAACGATCTGCTTCGAGTTGTTCACGCGTCCAAAAGATTGCTTTGATCGCAACTGGATTGAAGCTTTCGGGATCGAAGATCGCAGCTTGATCGTGATTCCCAAGAATCGTCAAACCGCAGTTTTCGATCACAAGGTCAAGACACTCAGCCGGATTCGGTCCGTATCCGATGATGTCGCCGAGACAAACGATGTCGTTGACTCCGAGCTCACGAATTTTTTCCAGAACCGCCTTGAGAGCTTCCAGATTCCCGTGAATGTCGCTTATGATTGCCCGTTTCATAGAAGCCTGAATATCGACGTAGCGTTTGCGTCTAAAAGAGTTGTAGGACGGAATTGTTGGTGTCGTCAATGACAACCACAGTTTAACATAAGACGTCGCGAAAAATAGGGTGATCCAAAT
>CAZORS010000005.1:27042-61129 GCA_964582025.1 uncultured Pirellulaceae bacterium
TCAATGACAACCACAGTTTAACATAAGACGTCGCGAAAAATAGGGTGATCCAAATTGGCAGGGGGCCCGAAGAGGCTGTGAATTTTTGAGCCGTTTCGGCTCTAGCCGCGGTTGAACTGCCAATAACCGGGGCTACCGCCCAGACGGCTCACTTCGATTCCGCGTGTCGGCATTTATTCAAAACCTCAAACTGTACGCGACAATCCTTTTCAAAAATGTTTCTCAAGAATGGCCGAATCTACAAATAAATCACCTCTATTGTTGAGTTTCGATAGTTCAGAACGTAACGCCACGGTCAGCATTACCTCTGCCACTGAAACACTTGCCCAGATTGACTCTGAGACTTGGTTGGCTCAATTCTCAAAAGACGAGCCGATTGGGAAGTCGACGGCATTGGTGTCTATGATTCAGGCGGTGATGAAGGAGGCGAACGTCGAATCGCGCCAACTTTCCGCGGTCGCCATGTCGAACGGTCCCGGAACATTCACTGGGCTAAGGGTCGGCGTCGTGACGGCTCGCATGCTGTGCTACGCATGGAAGCTTCCGGTCATCGTAGTCAATTCGCTTGAGGTCGCCGCGGAAAAACTGCGTCGGTCACGCGGTTTGAAATCCGGAACCAAAATTTGGTCGGCGACGAATGCTCAACGTCGTCAGGTATTCGCTGCTCAGTTCGAGGTTATCGAAGATGACGTTTTGAATGTCGTCACTTCTCAGGCATTATTTGAGCGACAAGCAATCATCGATTTGCTGGATCAAGGCGACAATGTTACGGGGTCCGGGGCCGCTCTGTTTGCTGAAATGATCGAATCGAAAACGGGAGTCGATTTGCCCAATGCGTCCGCGGCCTGCTGTGACGCTCATGGAGTATCATTCCTGGCACATCGTAGGCTTGAGGCGGGCGACTTTGATGACTTGCTAACGGTTGAGCCGATCTATTTTCGGCCGAGTGCCGCCGAAGAAGTTCGTTTGGCGCGCGAAGCTACCGGATAATTGAGGTGATTCGGAACCGGGGAAGGTAAACCCCCTTTACGATTGCAGAAACGAAGGTCACCGCAAACTCGGTTGTGTACTAAATAAATATGGCAGCTATGTGAGTTTGCCGCTGAGACCAACATTTCTCATGATGTCTCTCATTGAGGTTGTCTCTCTCATAGGCGACATTTTGGCAGAACTGAGAATCGGCAGTTCAAATTGAGACACTTGGTCAAATTTGGTTTTCTTATCCAGATACTCTAAGCGGTAAATCCTTAGTGTTACGAAGTGATTTTCCGGCTCACCTGTTTCGGCATGCAGCTTGCTTTTGATGTTCCTTGAAAGCCCTTTCCAGTGTTTGGATTGGTTACCCGAGACCCCAGTGGATCAAAAATGACCAATAACAGATTCGCGTCTTATCGCTCCGAGAAAGAAAATTTGGTTGGCAAACTTTTGGTGACCACGCCTCATGTCCACGTTGGCTCTACGTTTGGTCAGGCCGTCATCCTCGTTTTGCAGGACACGCACGAAGGCGTGTTCGGAGTCATCTTGAATCGTCCCGCCAGTCCAGAAATGCTATTGGCGTGGCAACAGGTCGTCGATCGACCGCAGTTCGCAGCTGGAAAGTTGGTTGCCGGCGGACCGGTTCAGGGGCCCGTTCTGGCGATTCATCGCGAACAGGATTTGGCGGAAGTCGAAATTCAAGGCGGTCTGTTCGTTTCGATTCAAAAAGAAGCTATTGAGGAGCTTAGCAATTTAGAACTCGACCATGCAGGCTCTCCATTTCGAATCGTTTTGGGTGCAGTCAGCTGGGATCTTGGCCAGGTCAAAAACGAAATTGACTCAGGAATCTGGTTTGTTGTCGATGGGGAGCCGGACCTGATATTTTCGGATCCTTCGATGATGTGGGAGCGGTGCGTTCGCCAATATGGTGCAGAATCGATCAAAAATTTGACCGGCATTCGCAATTTCCCCAGCGATCCGCTATTGAATTAGTGCTGCGGACGGTATCCTTTTTCGCTTAATATCGATACCTTGACATTTGGTGAACTACTTTTGAATCGTGCTCGTAGTTCTTACAATGTACCTGCGTCTATCTATTTGAATCTTTGAGGCAAGCGAATGAAAATCGGACATCTTTTTACTCTATTGGCACTGTGCTGTTTTTGCACCGTCACATTCTCCGGTTGCGAAACGGGTACCGAGAAGACCGCGACAGGCGAACACGATCATGACGACCATGATCATGCTGGACACGACCACGGACATGCAGAAGGCGAGTTGCCGGCTCATGGACCCAAGGGCGGACACCTATTTAAGCTTGATGGCACTGAGTTGGTCGGTGAATGGCTGCACTACAACGACAACGACATCATCCGCGTTTACCTGCTGGATATGAAAAATAAAGATGCTGTCCCATGTGATGGAATCACGATCACGCCGACTGCCGGCGACGACAAAACTCCTTTTGTTCTCGAGCTCGATGCTGAGGCAAGCGGCGGCGATCAAAAACTAGTTTACATGCTTGATGAAAAAGCACTTATGCTCGCCATGAGTCTTGGCGTTGACGTTGAATTCACTGTCGGTGATAAGAAATACAAAGGATCCATTGCTCCTCACGCTCCGCACGATCACTAAGCTGATCATTCAAACTTGAAGACTCTGGACGCCCTTGTGGCGTCCATTTTTTTTGCTGCTGTAGAATAATGGTAAATTCAACGTGTTAAACTAGGCGGAGGTCCGTTTCTCTGGAGCAGATATGAGCACAAAGTTTTGGCAACAATTCAGTTTGAGTGTCGCAACAACGGTCCTGCTTTTTCAGCCGTCTTTCGCTCAACAGAACCAAGCTGGCGTAGAACCAAAACGTTTGGCAGTTGATGTTGTTTCTGTTCGAGGTGTTGGACGGATACATGGCATCGTTCTAGAGCAAACTCAAAACGATGTCTCGATTGTGGTTCGCAGAAAGTGGCTTGAGGAAACACATCCTGCTTTCTTCAAGCAACATCTTGATACCGAAACAAAGACCATCAGCGAAAGGGGAGAAAAAGTCAAACTCCGCATCGCTCAGTGGCGATCAGAACTCAAAGGCGAAGACGATTTAGCCATCTCCGAGTTTCTGGACGACAATGAAAAAATGTTGCAGCTTGATAAGCCGTTGGATCTTTCGCAACTTGCCTTCACGATCGTTACTATCGACGATGAATCGAGGCGTCGAGTCTACTCGCAATCCAAAGATCGGCATCGACTGGCCGGCATTGGCTGGTCAGAAAACGTCGAAGGTCTTGAGACCATGAACGCCAAGGTGCTCAAACGCAAATTGGTGGATCGAAAGATCGACATTGAAAACTACCAATTGAGACTTGGCAATCAAATGCCGCCGATTGTTGAGTCAGACGAAAAATGGGCGGCTCGAAAAGCACTAATCGAATTTGCGTTGCTTCCAAGGTTGGAATACCAAGGCGTTGGCGATTCTTATTTTCGCCGCGGCGCGAATGAAAGTCCTTTGCAGGCGTTGCAGCAAATGATGATGCAGGGCGGTCGCAGTTTTTCGCAGCTTGACCAACTTGGGAAGGAATTGGGATTGCCGGAGTTTCAAGACCGACGAACCAAATCTGAAAAGCAATCTTGGTTGAAGCGGATGGTGAAGACCGCAGAAAAGGAAGGCCGTCTTAGTTTTTCCGTTTCTAAACTTAAACAAGGCACCACCGTCTCAGTTTCAACGACGCTGTACTTTAAAGCAGCCGACGAGTTGTGGTATCCACTGAAGGAGTTTTCAACCAGTGAAAAGTTGAGTGATCAAAACTCCGATGATGTTGATCAACTGATGCAAGACCCACAAGTCGCAAAAATTGCTGAGTTGTCAAAGCAGTTTGGCTTAGGCAAACAAGGTTTACTCGAGGAAGCAGTACGATCCGGAGTCGCTACGAAAAAGGCTCTTGCGAAATCGATGTCGGATTTGGATGAATTTGTGGATCGCTATTCGTACGAGATCGACAATCCTTCCGTCGAATGATTGAGTTAAATTGTCGCCATGAACGTGATTCAACATAGCCACCTTTCAGTCCGAAAATTCGGCGGTCAGTTCGAGGACTACATTCCAGTTCATCGGTTTCTGGATAGTTCAAAACTGTATTTTCATCATGTCAAACATCGATCCGTTCTGCACAACACTTACGGAGTCGAGATCGCGGTTGAAATCTTTGGCGACGCATTAAAAAATTCCGATGGAAAGCAAATCAGTGTTCGTGACGTTGCAATTGCCCATCTGAAAGAAGATCTTTCGGGGAAAGTTCCGACGCTCAACGATTGGTTCGGCGAATCCGATGAGCTGCTTGAGTTTGAGTGGGACTTGCCAGAATGCGACGATGAGAATCTACAAGAGTTTATCGCACGGCCTTTCCTGCGCAGCGGAATCAAGGCGACTCTCTTCGTTACACTTTCTGACCTTGGCGTAGAGTTGTGTGAAAAGACCTTAGGTACTGAAGCGGCAATTAAATTGCGTAAATATTTGCCAAACAAGAATACGCTCGAACAAGTTTTGCTGAAGTATCGATTTCGTCATCGATGGCAATACACGCCATGTGCCAGAGAACTGGCATGGCTTGCAGAACGTAATTTGTAAACGATGTTTATGAACATCCAAAAAGAAGGACGACATGTTTTGGAATAAGAAAAAGAAGACAGGCACCAGTTGGAAGGAAGTGAAACAGGTTTTCGCGAAAGAGGGTGTGATGCCGGTAACTTGGGAATGTGGCAATGACGAGTCTTTGGTTAACCTTCACGGTTGGGGCCAGTGGAAAAAGAATCACCCGCACTCAATCCTGTTGGACATGTTATGCGACCGAATAATTGAAAAACTTGAATTGCCGAACGCCGGGCCGTTGATGGACGAAGGCGAAGGCAGCGTTTTTTTTGATGCGGATACGAATAAGTTGAAGATTACTTATTCGTCGAAATGTGTCGTCTTCGAAATGCATGAAGATGAAAAGCCGCGGCCAGAATTGAAAGACCGGGAGAACGAAAAGATCTCATTGCCGCAACTCGATGAAGTCGAGTTCAGTTTTTACGGTGACTTATTTGATCCAGCGCAGATTGAAAACTGGTTTTCGTCAGTAGTTGTAAAACCAGAAATCAGCTCCGCGTCGAATGAAATTTTGAAGCAATCGCTTGGCGAGGCGTTTCAGCCTTTATTCACATCCTTCGCCGAAACAAAGGCAGCTCATGTCGATTCAACGGCTGGCGAAGTCGTTCTGAAGGGCTGTGACTTCGATGGCTCATGGTCACCAGATGAAAAAACGCTGACTTACAATTTGTATCCATCCGTCGGCTGCTTGGCGAAGGTTGCAGACAACGAGACGGCTGTGCTCTGCTGAGCTGAGCTGAGTGTGTTGCGTTTAACGGCAAGCCGGAGGCGACTGCGTCTGCATTGCTCGCACGCAGTCGCCTTCGGCATGCCGTCAAACGATCCATCCAACAACGGCCGATTTAAGACGCTGCTTTGGCAACAGCATCCGGGGTCAAACCGAACTTTTCGTACAGCTCTTCGAACGGTCCGGAAGCACCGAACGAATCCATGCCGACAAATGTCCCTTCGGCACCAATGTACTTTTCCCAGCCCATTTTGATTCCTGCTTCGCACGCGACGCGATTGGTAACCGCCGCTGGAAGAACTGATTCGCGATACTCGGCTGACTGGTCATCAAACAGTCTCCAGCACGGCACGCTGACGACGCGAACTTTCTTGCCGTCGGCAGTCAGCTTCGCTGCCGCGTCGACGCAGATTTGAACTTCGCTGCCAGACGCCATCAGAATCGTGTCGGGAGTTCCATCGCAGTCCTGCAAGACGTAAGCACCCTTGGAGGCATCGCCGTTTCCAGCTGCATTCGTAGGCAAGTTCTGACGGGATAACACCAATACGGTTGGGCGTTTTTTGTCAGAAAGAGCGGCTTTGTAGCAGGCGGAAACTTCATTCGCATCCGCTGGACGCATGACAAGAACGCCCGGAATTGAACGACAGGCAGCGAGGTGTTCAACAGGCTGGTGCGTCGGCCCGTCTTCGCCCAATCCGATCGAATCGTGCGTCATTATGTACAGAACCGGCTGATGCATGATGCTGCTGAGTCGCAGTGACGGGCGAAGGTAATCGGTGAAAACGAAGAAAGTGGCACAGTAGGCACGAATTCCGCACAAGGACATGCCGTTGCTGGCCGCAGCCATCGCGTGCTCGCGAATTCCAAAATGGAAATTGTTTCCGTCGTATTCGTTGGCTGAAAAATGGCCCGCGTTTGGATCGTCGTTATTTGACTTGTTCGATCCCGCAAGGTCAGCCGATCCGCCGATCAGCCAAGGAATGCTACCGCAAACAGCGTTGAGCACTTTTCCGCTGGAGGCACGTGATGCCAAGCCTTTCGCGTCAGCCGGAAATTCAGGAAGCGATGACTCCCAACCGTCCGGCAATTCCCCCGCTTGCATCTGCTGAACCTGTTTCGCCAGCTCAGGAAACTCAGACTGATACTTTGCAAACGATTCGTTCCACTTAGCGTAAGCATCGGCTCCGCGTTGTCCAATGGTCGAGCGGAAGTGATCCATCACGCCATCGGGAACAGTGAACTTATCAGCAGTCCAGCCATAATGCTCCTTGGCCAGTTTGATTTCATCATCGCCAAGCGGTGAACCGTGGGCGCCGGACGTGTCCTGCTTGTTCGGAGCTCCGTAGCCGATGATGCTTTTGACGACGATCAGCGTTGGTTTGTCATTCGTTGCCTTAAATTTTGCGTAAGCTGCTTCGAGAGCACCAAGATCGTTGGCGTCTTCGACAGTCACAACGCTCCAGCCGAGACTTTCAAAACGTCCGGCGACATCTTCGCTGAAAGCCAGTTCGGTGCGGCCTTCGATCGTGATTTCGTTGTCATCGTAGACCCAACACAGATTCGAAAGCTTCAAATGGCCAGCCAATGAAGCAGCTTCACAGCCGATGCCTTCCATGATGTCGCCGTCGCTGCATACAGCATACGTATCGAATCCGAACAGTGGGTAGCCCGGTTTATCATACGTCGCGGCAAGCCACTTTCCTGCGATCGCCATGCCGACGCTGTTGCCAATCCCCTGCCCCAGCGGACCTGTGGTTGTTTCAATTCCTGCTGCGTATCCGAATTCCGGGTGACCCGCACAAGGGCTGACCAGTTGGCGGAAGTTACGGATGTCTTCCAGAGTAATCGCCTGTCCATCGATTGGGTTTCCAGCTTCATCGACCTTCGAAACTTCTGCTAGGTTCAGAATCGAATAAAGCAGCATCGAAGCATGACCACACGAAAGAACAAATCGGTCACGAGCCATCCAGTTCGGGTTGGCTGGATCGTAATTGAGAAAATTCGTCCACAGCGAATAGGTCAATGGAGCCAGCGCCATTGGGGTTCCGGGATGGCCGCTGTTGGCTTCTTGGACGGCATCCATCGACAGCGTACGAATGGTATTGATGGCCAATTGGTCGATTTCTACGGTCGATGTCGTCATGTTTGGTCCTGCCCTACGGCGAATTATTCCAGAATTATTTTGTTCCAATCGAATTTAGTCCCTGATTATGGGGTTAAATCTCCCGTGGTCAATTCGGGCAGCAATAATTAGTTGGACGTGGAACGCCAATTCGAATAGTGATGCTGTCTCGAAGGCGTCCAAGAGTTAAGATATTGTTGAGAATTGAAAGAAGCGCCAACAAGTATACGGCCCGGAGTTGTGCAGGCTGATATTTAGTCGACTTAATCGTGAGAGCGGATTCCTATGAAACATCGAAGAGATTTTAACAAGTTAGTTCTTGGCGGAGCTTTAGGGACCGTTACAAGCGCTTCGGTTGCGTCCGCATCGCCGGTTCGAGATCGCAAAGCTTCTGCGAATGAGAAGTCGCCTGCCGAGCTGATGACTCCGGAGACGAATGTCGCGATCGATCGAGCGTTGAACTATTTGCTTCGCTCTCAAATCAAAACTGGAAGGAATCGTGGCGCTTTCGCGGCCAGCGGTCTGCAGTCCGGCGTTGCGACGGCTTCTTTGGGCGGGCTAGCGATGATGTGTGGTGGCTACGCCCCCGGTTTTGGCAAATTCGGAAAAGCGATCGACAATGCGACTCAGTTTGTGATGAACAATGTTCAAGACACCGGCTACATTTCGCGACGCGATCTGCCGAGTGAACGAATGTACGGTCACGGGTTCAGCATGTTGTTCCTGTCGCAAGTTTATGGCATGACCAGAAAAGCCGCACTTGGCGATAAGCTTCGTAAGGTTGTTGAGTTAACTTCGAAGACTCAGAACGATGATGGAGGTTGGCGCTACGAACCTGTGAAGAGCGATGCTGACCTTTCAATCACCGTTTGCCAAATCATGGGCTTGCGCGGTGCTCGTGATGCCGGCATCGATGTTTCGGACGAAGTGCGTAAAAAGTGTATTGAGTATGTGAAGAAAAGTCAGAACACCAACGGAAGCTTTCGATACACGCTTCGGGGCGGCCATTCCACGATGGCGATGACGGCGGCAGGAGTCACGTCTCTTTATAGCGCCGGCATTTATGAAGGTGAACAGGTTGAAAAGGCGCTTGAGCGTTTGAAAGCAGCGAAGCCACGTTCATCACGCGGCGGGCACTTTTTCTACACACAGTACTACGCGGTCCAAGCGATGTGGCATGCCGGTGGTGATTACTGGAACGCTTGGTACCCCGCAATTCGTGACGTGTTGCTGGCCGATCAAGCTGATGATGGTTCGTGGCGTTCGAGTGAAGCCGGCCCGCAATTCGGCGCCGCGATGGCCGGAATCATTTTGCAGATGCCATTGAATTACGTGCCGGTGTTTTCGCCGTAGACGGCATTTGCATTTTGTTTGTAGTTAATGTCTTTAGGCGTGTCCGCATGCAAGACTACCTTAAAGGCAGTCACTACGAACTAAATGCAATCAGGTTGAAAGCAGAGCAACATTAAATCTCATACGTCGATTGTCCGTAATCTTGCATGCGAGAAATCTTGTCGACCGAATAAAGTCCGGCCAAAACGAACTCGACGCACGATGCTCGAACGGCTTCGTTGGACGAACCGTTGACCTCAAATGCTTTCTCCCAGGCGGGCGGCACTTGTTTGAGTCGTTCGGCATACTGTGAAGACGGAATCATGTCCCCCACTTCGATGCGGACGCCTTTGCCGAAGATCTCTGATATGTCGTCCAAGCCGTGTTCCGTGACATATTCGGTGAACACGATGTTGATGGCTTCCGCGATGATACTGTCCAGAACTTGACGCTCCGACATTTGATGGCTGCCCATCAAATCCAGTTCCAGTTTTCCAAGCGACGACGTGTAGAGATGCCCGAGATCGCTGATTCTAGGGACGGCGGGCTTTTCTCCAAGCACAATGCCGCGTTGGCGAGCACTCGAAACCATCGTGCGGAAATTCGCGAGGCTAAATCGAGCGCTGACGCCGGACTGCTGATCGATGTACTTTGACTTTCTAGCTTGAACCGTAATCTGTTCGCAGATCTCTTTCATGAAATAGGGAACCGCGACGGGAAATTCACCTTCGAGATCGATCTGTGATTCCTGTTCCATGATTTCGATCCCGATTGAGCGATCGTCTGGGTAGTGAGTTTGGATCAGGCTGCCAATTCGGTCCTTCAACTGCGGGATGACTTTGCCGCTGCGATTGTAAGTCGATGGGTTGGCCGAAAAAAGAATCAAGACGTCGATGTCGAAGCGAACTGGAAAGCCACGAACTTGAACGTCACGCTCTTCAAGGATGTTGAACAGACCGACTTGCACCAGTTCATCGAGTTCTGGAAGTTCGTTAATCGCAAAGATGCCTCGATGCATCCGTGGAATCAAGCCAAAATGTAAAGCGTCCTCAGATGACATACTGACTCCTCCGGCAAGTTTCGCCGGATCGATTTCGCCGATGATGTCGGCGAACTTTGTTCCTGGTGCGAGCCGTTCGGCGTAGCGATCTTCACGATGCCACCACTTGATCGGCGTGTCTGCAGGAGAGTGCGAAGCGACGAACTCTTTTCCGGCGGTTGAAATCGGATTCAACGGATCTTCGTGAAAAGGTGACTCCATATCGATGTAAGGAATGTGCTCGTCTAGGAATCGGAGCATCCCTCGCATCAGTCGACTTTTACCTTGACCTTTCTCGCCCAGGTAAAGCATGTCATGATTTGAGAGCAGGGCGATGTTGATTTCGGGGATGACCGTATTGTCGTATCCAATGATTCCCGGATAAAGTTCTTCGCCGGACGCCAACATCTGCACGAAGTTATCTTGGATTTCCTGTTTGACGGATTTCGATTTCCAACCGCTGTCGACGAGTGCTTGCAAATTGTTTGGTCGTTCGTTGGCATTTGCCATCTTCGTGTTGTTCCTGTTTACTTGATGCTGCGAGAAATTTACTCGCATCTATTGTAGTGGTTACCGATTGGCAGATTGTACGTTAGATATTCTTGCCCGCTTCCTTATGGACACCTGAATTTATGGCTTCTCAAATCAAATTTGTCTTTTTCGATATGGGAAAAGTTCTGTTGGAATTTGATCATCAATTGTTAATTGACCAAGTTGCAACGCTTTCGAATAAGACTTCTGATGAAATCGAATCGCTTCTATTTAAGCCCCCTCACGACTTGGAGAACCGTTTCGAGCGAGGAGAGCTTAACAGCAACGAATTTCACGCTTCATTTTGCGAGTTGGCTGCCTGCGATGTAAGCCATGACGAATTGATGCTGGCGATGGCCGACATTTTTTGGCTCAACACGCCGATCGTTCACATTCTGGCTCAGTTGCGTGGAATCAATTTTCCAATGGCAGTTCTATCCAACACTTGTGCCGCTCACTGGGACTTTGCGACGAAGAAGTTTGCCGCGATCGGAAAACTATTTGACCATCGTGTGCTCAGCTATGAAGAAAAGAGCATGAAGCCTGATGGAAAGATCTATCAATCGGCGATTCGCATGGCGAACGACTTGGTTAATTGCCAAGCCAGTGAAATCTTTTTTGTCGATGACAAGTCAGAGAACGTGACGGCAGCGAGGTCTGCTGGCATGCAAGCAGAAGTCTTTGAATCAGCAAGTGCATTGGCAATCCAATTGAAAGCAGGCGGAATCGGAATCCACGCTTAGTCCTTCAGTTCGTTGTACGCTTCGAGGACGTCTTCACGTCTGCGGAAAAACGCGTCAACGACAGTTGGATCGAAATGAGTGCCGCTTCCTTCCCGGATGATTTGGAAGCATATTTCCATCGGGCAAGCGTCTTTGTAGGGACGTTTTGTGCTGATCGCGTCGAAGACATCGCAGACTGCTGTAATGCGACCGGCCATCGGAATAGCCTCGCCTTTCAACGAATGCGGGTAGCCAGTGCCATCCCATTTCTCGTGATGAGTTTCTGCGACGATCGCTGCCAGTCGCATCACTGGCGAACTGCACTCATCCACGATATTTTTGACCTGATTCAACGTCGTTGTTGCATCGAGTTTTTCACCGCTGATGATTCTGCTGCCGGTGCGACAGTGATTTTTCATCATCGAAAACTCTTGGTCAGTTAGGTTTGCTGGCTTATTCAGAATCGAATCCGGAATCCCGATCTTGCCAACATCATGAAGCTGAGCCGCGTGTTCAAGGTCGATGACTTGCTGAGGTGTGAAGCCAAGTTCGAGAGCGATGATCGCTGCGTATCGACCAACGCGAATAACGTGACGGCCGGTGATATCGTCTCGAAGTTCAGCAGCACGAGCAAGACACTGGATGGCTTCCCGACGTGATGCAATCAGCTCTGCAGTACGCGTCTCGACTTGATGTTCTAGTTTTGCAGAGTAACTCGCCAACAGGTCGACATGAGCTTTGGCCAGCAAAGTATTTCTCACTCGCGCAATCAGTTCGCTAACGACAACGGGCTTTCCAAGGAAATCGTTCGCGCCAAGGTTGAGGGCCTTTACCCTCAACTGAGCGTCAGTCGAGGAAGTCAGGAAGATAACGGGAATCGCTGACGTTGAGTCAATTTTTTTGATGGCTTCCAAAACTTCAATACCCGAGACGACAGGCATGTGAACGTCCAGCAATAGAAGATCTGGTTTTTCAGAGACAATTCTTTGGACAACATTTGTTGAATCTGTTTCAACGAGTAGCCTTTCGAATCCAGCTGTTTTCAAATACTTCTTGACGACAATTGCCGTGGAAGGCTCATCATCGATAATCATCACTTTGGCCGATGTCACATTGAGCTGTTCGGGCACGTCTGAAACCATAATCGGTTTCTGCAAGCTCTGGTTGTTTACATTTTTAATGGCGATACAACGGGATCCATCGTGGGCAGTTGTGCAATTCCTACCACGTTTCTTGCTGCCGTAAAGTGCTCCGTCGCAACGGCGGAAGATTAGCGATGTGTCATCGCCTTTGAGCGTATTAGCGACACCGATGCTGACCGTCAGGTTTACTGTTTGGCCTTTGAGCACGACTTGGGTTTTCGTAATGGCTTGTCGAATTCGTTCTGCCGCTCGAGCAGATTCGGTTCGGTTGCTAATTGGCATAATGACAGCGAATTCTTCTCCGCCAATTCTGCAGACCAAATCAATCTCACGAGTCGCGCGTCGTATCGTCGCGGAGATTGCCTGCAAAGCGATATCGCCAGCTTGATGTCCGAACGTGTCATTGACTTTCTTGAAGTGGTCGATGTCGATGAGCAAAAGTGCAAAGTGAGTTCGCTGACGGTTCCACTCAAGCATTTTGCGATTCAGTTCGAAATCGAAAGCTCGACGGTTTGCTGTGTTGGTCAGAGTATCTCGCAAGACGTCCTGTTTCAATTTCTCAGATTGAGCCTTCAATTCATCGTAAGCGACTTTGGACGAAAGCGTATTGCGAACGCGAGCAAAGAGCTCATTGGCAACAATTGGCTTGGCGAGAAAATCGTTGGCGCCATGATTCAGTAGTCTCGAGCGAATTTCTTCTGTCGCTGTCGCTGTCATTGCAAGGATCGGAACATTGCAGAGCGATTCATTGCTGCGAACCTGCCTGAGAATAACCTCTCCATTGATCGGCATCATCAAGTCTAGAATGATTAGGTCGGGTTGATAAGCCTCGAGTTTCCCCATCGCAGTCGACGAGTCATTGACGGTTGCGATATTCGTGAATTCGGAATCCGACAGAAATTTCCGGATGACTTCAGTGGTTGCCACGTCATCATCAATCACCACGATTTTCGCTTGCTTTACCAGCTCATCTGTTGGGCGTGGAAAAGAGAACGGAGATTGCGTCACGGAACCAATGAGCACTGGCTGTGTGAGCGGGTGTGAACTTGAATTTTGTTCCGTGGTTGACATTATTCTCAATGTAAAGCCAAGTCGGATCGAAAGACTCCGACTCAGAAACCTAGCTTTTGGTGGGCACTGCCATCGAGATTGATTTCGCTTGCAATGTAAATACTTAACAGCTGGTCTGGTTGTAGGGGTCAATTCGGTTGAGGGTTCACGGAATCAATTTCGCCACTTACCAGATCTGTCTCGACGTGAACGCGACTCGCCAAAGAACAAATTTCACGAACAGTTGAAAGGCATTCACGCAAATCATTCTTTTTTGCTGCTTCCTCCAGCCGCAACGCGGGATCTCCAAAGAGATCGTAACCGGCAGATCCGCCCGACCCCTTGAGCCAATGGCCAAGCCTAAAGAGCTTGTCGTAGTCGCCGCTGGTGAGTGCTTCTACCATTTGCCGAATTTTCGTATTCAGATTGCTGACGAAAAGCTGTGCGACGTAGACAAAGTCTTCGTCATCCATTGGTAATGAAGAACCAATTGGCTCCATGCTGGACGGGACCGATGGTTCTGATGGTGCGGAAGCAACAGTAGAGTTTTCTGAAGGACTGCTGGCGATAACATTTTGCGTGACAACTTTGCCACTTACCGCCATTGTGATCTCTTTGTACAGGCGTTCGCGACTGATTGGTTTCGTCAAGAATCCACTGCAGCCAGAATCGAGACATCGTTTTCGATCCTCGGCCATCGCGTTCGCAGTGAGTGCAATAATTGGAAGTGTGTGACCTTGCTCGCGTAACAATCTTGTCGCCTGAAACCCGTCCATGACTGGCATTTGCATGTCCATAAGAACGACATCGAAGTCACCGGAGTTAACTTTATCGACGGCAATCTTTCCGTTCGAAGCCGTTTCATAGGATACATTCGCTTTGCGAAGGTAAACCGAAACCAGTTGAACATTGGTTTCTCCGTCATCAACCACAAGAACATGCATTGGTGGCACTTCAACTTCTACGTCTGTTCGTTTGTCGTCGTGACGTTTGAGCGTAGCATCGCTTTCGCTTACTAGTTCCGTTCCGGAAATATCACCGACATCTACCGTTAGACTGAACGTACTTCCTTGTCCGGGTTGGCTTTTTACTCCGATGCTTCCGCCCATTTTTTCAGCAAGTTCTTTACAAATCGCCAACCCAAGTCCTGTTCCGCCAAATCGTCGAGTGATCGAAGTGTCAGCTTGCGAAAATGGTTCGAAGATTTTCTGGGCAGCCTCTTCGGTCATGCCAACGCCCGTATCGGTCACACAAATACTCAACGCCGTCGAGCTAGATTGAGGAATCAGTGCTGTGCGCACAGTGACTCCACCTTCTTCAGTGAATTTAATCGCGTTACCAACAAGGTTAATAATGGATTGCCGAAGCCGAACTGAATCCGCATTAACCGAAACTGGCATCGCTTCAGCAAATTCGCAGTTCAGATAGATGCCTTTTTCCTGAGCCTTGATTTTGAGGACAGATTCGACGTCTCTGATGACTTGAAAAATTGACACCGGAGCTCGCTCGAGTTCCAGCTGTCCAGATTCGATCTTGGAAAGGTCCAAAATATCATTGATCAAAGCGAGCAGATGCTCACCGCTACTATGAATGGTGGTCAGGTGCTTTTGTCGCGTCGCCGGGTCTTCTTCAAGATCCTCGCGCAGGACTTCGGCGTAACCAAGAATCGCGTTCATCGGCGTGCGAATTTCGTGACTCATGCGAGCCAGAAAATCGCTTTTCGCGCGGTTTGCGTCGTCCGCAGTTTCCTTGGCTTTCGAAAGTTCGATCTTATGATTTTCAAGGTCAGTCACATCTTCAAAAGAAGTTAGCACGCCAACGTATTTCCCTTTTGCCCCAATGATGGGAGATGAATTGGCGATCAAAGTCATGATCTTGCCATCCTGATTTGGCAGACGCAGAAATGATCCTGCGACCAGTCTTCCAGACTCAAGTGCCTGACTCCAAGGAATCACCATGTCGGCAGTGCAAGTAACTGCGGATTGATCAGAACTGTTCGTCGGATCGTTAGCTCGCGACCAAGGTAATTCAGTCGGGTCAATTCCAATTAGCTTTCGAGAACTACATCCGATCCAATTAGAAAACGCATCGTTAGCGAGTCGTACTTTCCCTTTGGTGTCGGTCAGAATGAGCCCTTCGGTCAATGTGTTCAACGCATCTTCGACTCGACGCGGTACTGCCCTCGACGGATCTAGCTGCTTCAGGACTTTACCGAGGCAATAAGCAAACGTGAAAAGGCAGACGAAAGAAACAAGTGACAGATAAAGCACCATTGGACTCAGCCAGGCACCCGCAAAACTGTCTTCGTAAACGGGCTTAAAACAGAACTCAAGTTGGCCCCATTGCTGTTTCCCATAGTTTAAAGGAACCGCAATGTGCGTTTCAACTGGCTGCGTAGTTCCCTCACCCCAATTGTTCTTGTGGCCTCCAGACGAAGCTTCGATCCGCCCAGTGCGCGAACGCAGTGCTGCCGAGAGAATGTCGTCGTTGCGTTCGACAATAGCTTTCAGAGACGTTTCCAAAGCGTTGTGCTCGCGTCGATTGATCAAAACGGAACTGTTGATCGCAAGCGCACCGCAGAGTTGTCCGCGGCCGCGCATGATGGCGGCACGTTCATCTGGCCCGACGCCCAATGCGCTGACGATTGCGCTAATCATCGACATGACACACAGCAGCGAGCCAACAAGGAAAAGTGAGATTTTGTATTTTACCGGAATGTGATTCATCATACTGCGGTGTGTTGGGGTTGATCAGCAATGGGTTCGGCTGTTTCGTTGTCGACTTCAGGATCCAGTGACTTTTCTTCGGAGTTTGTGACCAAAGACTCAAGCGAGTTTGAACCTGCGTCGTCGTCATCTTCTATTCGTGACAGGACTGCCAGCATGTCTAACGAAGACCATGCGGGAAGAGCTGAAATCAGGCCAAGCAACAAATGGCCTCCGCGAATTAACCACGCGAGGTACCCTGCAGTGAAAACCGAGGTGACCGCCACAGATCCAGCTGCGATTTGAGGCAACGAAGACTCATCTTCAATATCGCTATCGAGGACGTCGAGTTCGTTCCAGAGCGACTCAAGTTGAAAGTTGTCGCGAAGTCCAATCTCCAATTCGGCTTCGCCCGCGAGTCTCCCCGAATCAACCTGAGTCTGGAAAATCTTCTCGTTCAAGTCGATGTCGCGATAAAAGTTGCCTCTGGAAGTCTCCCTGTCAAAATTCCATGAGACTTCTCCAGTAGAATTAGCAACAAAGAAACGTCTGGCTTCGTTGGCAATTTCATTTGCGCCGATTTCAGTGATGATTTCTCGACGAATGAATTCAGGATTGATAAGCACATCATAGTCCTCGATGCTATCAATTGTTTCCGGGACTGGCTGGCTGGCGATTTCCTCAGGTACTTCAACTGGCGGTGCCACAAGGCGTTGGTTACTACCGAGCACTGTTCGCGAGGGCACTGAATCAAAATTTGGATCGCTTTCTGAAGACGCAACGATGCTAATCAAAAACGGCGAGTCATCGTCGGCCAGTTCGTCGTTGACTCCGGTCACAATGACGGTTTGGCCAGTGTCCCAATTGTCTGGAGTAAACAGTACGCTAAGCGTTGAAAGTGAAACTTCCTCTGGATTGGAAGTAGCGATGTTCAGAACGACATCATCTACCGGTTGGCTGCTCAAGCTGACGCTGAATTCGTCAGACAATCCGTTTTCGTCGGTTTG
This sequence comes from uncultured Pirellulaceae bacterium, assembly GCA_964582025.1. GTDB lineage: Bacteria > Planctomycetota > Planctomycetia > Pirellulales > Pirellulaceae > Mariniblastus. The sequence continues at coordinate 44,035 of CAZORS010000005.1, forward strand.
GAGTACCGTCTTCGAAAGGATGATTCCAGCGGTGTCGTTGTCGACGTTAACTAGTGTAACATCGTCGACAACAATGTTGTTGTATTGTGCGTGGAGGCTTTCGGACGGCCCAAGAATTATTGAGAAGTTCTGGTTTCCGTCGTCCTCGAAATCGTCGACCCCAGTCACGTTCACGACCTGAGGCGTTGACCAATTTGCGTTCGTGAACACAAGTTCGCTTGTTGACGTGATCCCTTCGCTTGCATCATCGCTGGCTACCGAGATTGAAACGTCGTTTAAAGGTGCAGCCGATAGCACGACCTCGAAAGAGGCACTACCGCCGGACTCACTCGTCGTCGATGAAGACATGGTCACAACAACACCAAACTCTTTCACGTCAATACTCAGCTCGGCAGTCGTATCTGAGTACGCCGTCGATGCACCGACGATTGGCGGGTGAATCATCGCCAGCGTTGGACCGCTGAATGGACCGGTGTCCGAACTGTCGATTGCGAAAAACTCGAGAGTGGACGGGGTGCCCGCGAACCCAACGGCAGGAAGGAAGCGAATGAGCGTATCAGCCGAAATCTTGACTGCCGAAATCGTCCCTGGTGAAACAGCGGGATCGACGACACCGATGTCTCGCCATTGATTACCGACGACGTCAAAGTATTGCCAACTGCCCTCCGAAGGAGGCGAGTCGTTGGAAACAATTCCGATTCCTGCAAGTTGATCGCCAGCATCGACATCCGTCACGAAAGGTTCGACTAGATCGCGAACTGTTTGTCCAGCTGGATTTGAGTTTCGATCGATGGAATCAAGCTCTGTGCCGCCGGAAAGAATCGGAGCATCGTTGACCGGGCTAACGGTGACGTCGATTGAATCCGTCGCAAAGAATTCGCCATCAGTGGCGCGAACATCGATCGAAAACAAGCCTGATTGGTTGGGAGCGAAATCAATCACCAAATCATTGCCGATGACTTGGGCCGATGCGATCGATGGATCAGAAATGGACGCCACTGCGAGGTTCAGTGTATCGAGATCTTCATCCGTAAATACGTTGGATAGATCGATCACGCGGTCAGCAGCATCTTCGGCCACTGAAACGTCTTCCAATGGATTCAATATTTCAGGAGCTTCATTGACATCAACAACTAGCAAAGAATGGCTATCGGAGTCTTCTATCCCAACCCCAATCGACGGATCGTCGATCTCAACGATGACATCGAACGCTGGAACATTTTCAAAATCAAGGGCGACGTTAGCTCTGAGAAATAGCTCGCTACCAGCAATTTCGAATAGGCCACTGTCGGCACCGGAGAGAGTAAGATTTGCGTTACCGAGGGGGTCATCTGCAACAATGATGTCGGCGACCTTCGTGCGTGTCGAAGTGTCAAAATCTTCGGGAATTGCCCCGACCGTATTCTGCAACGTGACCGTTGGATTTCCGCTTACGTCCAAAACGTCAATGGTATGACTGATGGAATCATCAGGGGACGCTCCCAGAATCGGATCGTCAACTTGTATCGTTACATTCAGCTGTTCCTGAGTCTCGAAATCAAGACTGCTGCCGGCTTTCAAAAATAGTTCATTGCCGATGATCTGAAAGAGATTTGCATCTGCACCGCCAAGACTCAGATTCGCTGTTCCCAGTGCGTCATCATCGACAACAATGTCGGCTACCCTAGTTTGTGCACTCGTGTTTTCCGGTATCTCCAACACTACGTTTTGCAGGCTAACCGAAGGAGCTTCGTTGACGTCGGTGACTAAAATCGTCAGATCGGATTCAACAGAGAGATTTCCCGGATCGGTCGCTCGAACGGTCACTGTGTAGGAAGGTATCGATTCAAAGTCAATTCCAACACCAGTCAATACAAGATCATTTCCAACGACTGAAAAAGGAGACGAACCTATGATCGAATAGATAAGCGGATTGTTTTCATTGTCAAAACCAGAAAGCGAGCCAACAACTAGCCCTCCAGAAGTGTCAGTGTTTTCAATGACTGATGCATTGTCAATCGAGATAGATGTAGGTGCGGTGTTGGCAATTCCAATTGTGATCGCATCAATGCGTTCGGCAGCGATAACAAGGCCAACATCCGTTCCGTCGAGTATGTTCCCCCCAATCCAATCTGTCCCGTCGTACCGCAGTAGTCCGATGTCGCGAGACGAAACTCGAACGCCATTTGCCCCAACACTGTCGTCGGCGCTAACCAATGAAACGAGTATGTCACCTTCAAAAAAATCAAACCCTCCCACAGTCATCGAATCCTGAACAATGTGTAGTCCTGAGATTGGTTCGTTGATTCCAAATCTGGTCGCAGGAATAAATAGGGCAGTCTGATCCCCGTCTGAAGTGCCTTGACCAACTTGATTGGTTTCGTAAGTCGAAATCCAATTACCCAATAATGGAATGTCACTTACCGTAACGATGGTTCCTTGATCGAGCGTGGTGCCGTCGCCAAGCGTGATTCCGCCTGGTTTGTCGATCAGTGTTATTCCACCCAAAATGTCTGAGTAAGGATTGTCCAAGAGGTAATGGAACTCACCATTGTCATAAATACCGATGTGATCTGGGCGAAACAAATAAACGTCCTCGGTGGCCGTTACCGAGGTCGTGTTGCCAGTCAGAGTTCCGCTCCCATCGACTGTAAAAATTACGTCCCCAACTTCCAAATCGAACGACGTGGAGCCGGTGCCCAAAGTGATATCGTGATGCACGATGTGAGCGTCGCGCAAAAATACACTGTTGGATGCAAACGCATTGAGGTCGAATACTGAAGTGAATGTTCCGTCAGTATCAGGCCCTAAGACCAAGTTAGGCTCGTCGAAGCGGACCAGTTCGCCAGCATCCCAACTCCCGCCGTTTGCGTTGACTCCGTCGTCAAGGTTGGAGATCAAGAGTTCATAGCTGGGAGCCGTTACAGACATCGCCGCTACTTCATGGTTGGCAAAATCGCTTAAAGTTGCATCCGCGATTTCAACGGTTTCTGGCTGCGGATCCGCAAACTCGATTGGCGACGCGCTGTAGAGGACGCGGGCCTCAAGCTCAAAGGCAGAAACATTTACTGTCCCAAAAAGCTGATCAGGCGCATTATCTTTCTTGTTCGGCGACTTGGTCTCAGATCGAAGAAAGAACTTGAAAAGGCTGTCCAACTGCTTTTCTACCGTTGTGGCAAAACGTTTGTAAATGCGTGCCCGAGTCCAGATGCGTCTAGGTGAAATTGATGACGCGCTGATCTATTGCCGCAATGGTTATTGCAACTGTACGGCGCAAGACAGAGACGATTACGAAATGGGGCAATAGGTTGTTTGCGTTGAATTGGGGGCGTTTTGAGCCGAAAGAACGGGTCCATTTGAATTTTGGAACGCAAAATTGCTATCAATTCACCCTGTTCTTGGCAAAGTTTAAGGATTGGCCAAAGTTTGCGGATGGTGCGGACGATGTTGGCTGTAACGGAATATCTGTGATTGCGCTGCGGCGCGTTTTCAGGTCCATTCCAGGAACTGGGGGGTTCCAGGCAAGTTATTGCCTGGCGTTTTCGCGACTGCTGCGAGTCGCGAAAGCGTTTTTTAAAACGTTTTCACAGGATATGGATCCTATGAGACTTACCCCAAAAAATAGTTTGGCTTGGATCGCCGCCGTCGGCTTGTTGATGGTCGGTTGCACTCCTTCGAAGCCAATTTACGTCAACGACACAGGTGCCCTGAATCATTACGTTGATCAGGCGACCAGTATCGAGTATCCAGATGTCAATGTGCCATCGTTGGACGAAGTGAATCTTTCACGTCCACCGATTACCGTTGCTGACCCGGATTTCGATAGTTTCCTCGACATGTCGTTGGAAGACTGCGTTAGCTGCGCGTTGCAAAACGGAAAGCTATTCCGTGGTTACGGTACGCCAGCCTTGCAAGGTCTGCGTGTTTTGCCAGGCCAAGATACCGTCATCAATGCTCCCAACGCTGTGGGCACAATCTACAACATCGCGATCCGCGAGACTGAGCCCGGTGCGATCGGAACTCCGGGGCAACTTGGACTTCCCGGTCAGATTTTGACCAATACGCAACTGGATTCCAATCAAGGCGTCGAAGCGGCACTTTCACAATTTGATGCTCAACTGACAAGCAGCTTGAACTATACGAAATCAGACGAACCACGAAACACCGTTGCGACCAACCCAAACCAGCCGCTGGTCTTCCAACAAGATCAAGTTCAGTGGCAATCGGAAATTGCCAAAGAGGCCGCCAACGGAACTCAGATGTTCTTTCGCAACGTCAATGTTTACTCGGCCAACTCAAATCCTGTTGATGATCCGCTCACGGTAGGTCCTAACTCCGTTGAAGGATTTCAGGTCCTAGACAGTTTTTACCGAACATCCTTTGAAGCCGAAGTACGCCAACCACTACTTCGCGGACGAGGCGCATTCATTAATCGAATGCCGATCGTTGTATCTAGAATCGGAACCGATCAGGAATTGGCGAACCTAGAAGCTCAGCTACAAAACTTTGTGACCAACATCGAAATCCGATATTGGGAGCTATACGCTGCTTATCGTTCTCTTGAAGCAGCTAAAACGGGGCGCGACGCCGCCTTGGACACCTACCGAATCGTAAAAGATCAGTTTGACGAAAAGTCGAACATCAATCGTCAACAAGTCGCTCAGTCAAGCGAACAGTACTGGTTCTTCGACGCTCAAGTTACTGAGGCCTACGACACGCTACTCAAGGCAGAGGGCCAACTGAGATTCTTGCTTGGATGGTCGGCAAACGACGGCAACATGATTCGCCCAATCGATGAACCGATCTTCGCACCAGTTGAGTTCGATTACTGTTCCACGATTTGTGAAGCACTCACTTACCGTCCAGAACTTCGTTCGATCCGATGGGAGATCCGCAAACGAGAACTTGCAGTCGCTTACTCGAAGAACGGATTGCTTCCAGAGATGAATCTTACGGCACTGTACCGATTTCTTGGACTTGGAAACAGGTTCGGCACGACTGATGATGGAACACCGTTTCCAACTGTTGGCAGTGGTGCTTTGAATGAACTGTACGACGGAAGCTATCAAGAGCTGCAAATCGGTGTCGATTTCCGCATGCCGGTTGGCTATCGGGCAGAACTGGCAAACGTGAGAAATGCTCAACTGAAACTTGCTCGTGAGATTGCGAGACTGGAAGATTCAGAGCTTGATGTTAACAAAGAGATTCATGAGACACTGCAGTCGATGGCGGCAACGCTTCGAACAGCGACATCTCACTTTAATCGTTGGCGTTCATCGAAAATTGAGAAAGATGTTTTTGATGAATTGGAGGCCGCCGGAGCGGAAACACTTGATGTTGCTCTTGAAGCACAACGTCGTTTGTCACAAGCTGAAATTGCGTTCTACCAGTCAGTTACAGAGTATAACAAAATGTTGGCTCTGCTTCACCGACGCAAGGGAACAACACTGGCTTACTGCGGCATTTGCTTTGAAGAAGGGCCTTGGCCTGGCAAAGCCTACATGGATGCTGCTGAGTATTCGCGGCGTCGCGGTGCCAGTCGAGAGTTGAACTATGGTTGGTCACGACCAGAAGTCATTAGCCGCGGCGAAGACTACCCAACCAACATGAACATCGGCCGCAAGACCGGCACTGTGATGTCGTATGCCGGATCAAACCAACCAATGTTTGGTGATGTAAATAGAGAAGTGCAGACGGTTCCTTATAACGAACCGCTTCAGGCAAACCCTCAACTGATACCAAACGATGGAATGATTCCTTCTAACATACAGAGAATCGAACCTGTCCTTGAAGGAACGCCAGCACCCGAGTTGGCTCCGTTGTCCAAGAGCACGACGGACACAAAAATCAGGGTCGTTTCTTATCAAGAGGACGCTCCATTGAGTCAATCAACTGGCTCGCGAAAGACGCTGCGAGCTCGTTCAATGGAAACTGGTTCCAACAGTTCAAATCGAAGGTTGTCAGCCGTGCCCGAAAAAGACCGCGGTGATTTCAATGCGAAACCAATGCCGCCCGCCCAAACGTCCGACCTTCGTTCTGGTGCGTCAAACACAATCAAAACGATTCCGGAAAATCCTGTTCGAATCAATTGGACAAAGGTTGGTGCTGACCAAACGAACTCAGCAAGATCAGAAACAACTGCAACAATCGGCCGCATCGTCACTCGAAACGATGGAGACAAATAACATGAAGAATCTCGTTTGTATGACAACTTTCTTGTTGGTGTTCGCTTCTGGTTGCAGCATGTGTTGCGGTCCATTCGACTACGACTATCCAACCTTCGGAGGGAAGCATCAACGCACGGATCGATCTTACGGTCGCGTCGGATCGGCACTGTCTGATCCGAGTAGAACCTTGTTCGGGCCTTCTGCTGATTCGAACCTGACGCCACCAGCCGAACCAAATTCTGCATCGCCTGACGAAGATGATGATGAGACGATCGATTTGGACTCGCTTGATGATTCTGAAATGGACAACGATGTCGAGTCAAAGTTGAAGGAACTTGATCGGGAACTCGAAGGAATCGAACCCCTTCGAAATGGGGACTCGACAGACCCACCAGAAGCAGATGTTGACGATAATCCAACGGCTTCAAATCGGTGGCGGCCACGACCGCTCAGAAGTAGAATTCGCTAGGAGGCAACTTGGTTAACGTTACCCAGTGATATTGCTAACTGTGAAACAATTTACGATCGCTCACTATTTTCACTTTTGATTTTAGTGATCCATATTCTTAATCATCACTCATTGCCGAGGGTTATCGATTACCTCGAATCTGCGAGTGAGATTCCAAAAGTTGAATGCTATTCAAACACTCGTTTTTGGCTATGCTGACGGAGTTAAATATTGCTATTCACACTAGGAATGAGGTTATGGTCAAAAGGAAAGTAAATAAGTCAAAAGAAATTCGTGACTACGTCAGTTCAAACCGAACCGCTTCCGCGAAAGCTGTCGTTGAAGCGATGCAAGCCAAGGGAATCAAAGTGACTGCTGCGATGGTTGCCAACGTGAAGTCAAAAGCTGGTTTGACTCGTGGTCGTCGTGGACGTCCTCGCAAATCGACGTCAACGTTGAACGGTGCTGTTCGTAAAGTTGGCCGGCCAACAATTCACAAAGGTGACGTCGCACTTGAGACGCTGATTGAAGCAAAGAAGTTTGTCGCCAAAGTAGGTTCAACTCAGCAGGCTCTTGATGTAATCCGCGTGCTGGAGAAGCTTGATTCTATCGCGACTTAGTAGCGTAAGTAGTCAAGGCTAAAATGGGCTTGGGGCAGCTTAGAGACGGCTTCTGCCGCACTTTGCCCCAACCGTTTTTAGCCGGCTTCTAACCCTTGAACCTTAAGCGATTGCCTATCGCCCAGCTCACTCTTTCCCGTTCCTTTCTTCAAGCGGCGATTTTCCGGAATCACTAACGATCCGTACGATTCCGTAGATGCTGATCAGCAACCAGCATGCCTCGATCGTCAACGCTGACAGATTGAATCTGAAGCACAGCGAATAAAGAATAAACGCAGCACCAAAGGCGTTGAGCAATTGATAGTTGAGAGTGCGAGTCGTTAGTTTGTCTAACTGCAGAAGCAGAAACGCCATCAGGATCTGCAGCACGCCAATCATGCCAACGATTTCGAAAAAGGGAATCGAGAGAGCCAGCATGGTTAGCTTTCAAATCGGTTTCAAGTGTATGGCGTCATGGAATTGTCAAAGACTTGCAAAACCGGCTAAAGCCTCAACTACAAACAACAAGCAAATACTTAGGGACAGTTCGACAATTAAACCGGTATTTTTGACGAAAGTTCGTTTAACGATTAGCCGGCGGGCGTCGGCGTTTTGGCAAGGAAAACACGGTCGCCTTCCGGCTTGTCGTTAAACGATGAAGCTAAATCTAAAATGCATAGAACCGGTTTAATTGGCCGACCATCCCCTAATGAACGTAGTCCTTTAAAGTTCACAGCTTCTTAGGGCTTGTATTGGGCAGACTCATTGAACAGATGCTTCCTCTAAGCCGTTGCGATGGCTTGCAAATACTTGTCGCATGATTCCGCTGCTTCGCGTCCTTCGCGGATGGCCCAAACGACAAGACTCTGGCCACGACGGCAATCACCAGCAGAGAAAATACCGGGAACGCTCGTACAATAGTCTGACTCAGTGGCAAGGATATTCGAGCGAGCATCACTTTCCAGACCGAACGATTCTGCGACGAACGATTGCGGCCCAAGAAATCCGAGTGCAAGGAATACAAGATCAGCTTCGATATCCTGTTCAGTGCCTTCAATACGGGTAAACGGTGCGACGCCGGGGCGTTCCGCAGACCAGTCGACCATGCAGGTTCTTAAGCCAGACACGTTGAAGTCTTTGTCCGCAACGAATTCAACCGTTTCGACAGCAAACATTCTCGGGTCCTCGCCGAATTTTGCCTTCGCTTCCGCGTGACCATAGTCGGTGCGGAACACAACAGGCCACTGCGGCCAAGGGTTACCGTCAGCTCGTTCTTCTGGCGGTCGAGTCACGATCTCTAGGTTAACGACACTCTTGCAGCCTTGACGAATTGAGGTGCCAATACAATCGGTGCCTGTATCGCCACCTCCGATCACAACGACGTTTTTCCCTTTCGCGCTGATTGGTGCTGCGTCGCCGCCCAACAGGCTCGAGGTTGAACCTTGCAAGAAATCCATCGCGAAGTGAATTCCAGCTGCAGACCGGCCTGGGATTTTCAGGTCGCGAGGCTGAGTTGCGCCCACGCAGAGCACGATGGCGTCGAAAGTGCTTTTGAGTTCCTCAGCCGTGACAGTCGTTCCAATTTCGACGCCTGTCTTGAATTCAATCCCTTCATCGGCAAGCAATTGAACTCGTCGGTCAACAACCTCTTTCTCCAATTTCATGTTGGGAATACCGTACATCAGCAGCCCGCCAATTCGATCGGCGCGTTCAAAGACCGTAACAGTGTGTCCCGATTGGTTAAGTTGGTCTGCACAAGCGAGCCCTGCTGGTCCCGACCCAACAACGGCAACTGTTTTTCCAGATCGGGTCTGCGGGATTCGAGGTTTGACCCAGCCTTCATCAAAGCCGCGATCAATAATGGTTCGCTCAATGTTCTTAATCGTGACAGGCGGCTCATTGATCCCCAGAACACAAGACCCTTCACACGGAGCCGGGCATACTCGGCCAGTAAATTCAGGAAAGTTATTGGTCAAGTGAAGTCGATCAAGTGCATCCCTCCACTTGCCTTGATAGATCAGATGATTCCACTCTGGGATCAAGTTGTTGACGGGGCAACCGGTCGCCATGCGTTGCACAATTTGGCCGGTGTGGCAAAACGGAATGCCGCAATCCATGCATCGAGAACCTTGCGTTTGCAAAGTCTCATCGTTGATCTGAACCAGAAACTCGTTCCAGTCGCCGACTCGCTCAACCGGGTCGCGATAGGCGACGTCCTGTCGATCGAATTCCATAAATCCGGTTGGCTTACCCATGTGTGTGTCCGTTGTGTTCTAAGTGGTGGTTGTGCGCATCGTGTTCACCGCATGGTGCCCAACGCGATTTTTGTAGTTTGTAGCGGAATTCATCAAGAGTTCCGTCCTCTTTGAATTTCGGAAGTCTTGACGACTTCCACTACGACAGGTTGTGACAAACGACTAGACGCGTCGACGAGCTTTCGCGGCTGCGGCTCGTTCTTGCAAAATCTCACGATATCGAATCGGGATGACTTTGCGGAACTCGGCGAGTGCCTTCGTCCAATCGTCCAGCAAGCGTTTCGCTACTGGTGAATCTGTGTATTGCAAATGCTTTTCAACCAGATCCTTCAATTCGGCAATGTCTTCAGGTTTTTCCATCGCTTCCAGATCAACCATTTCAAGGTTAATGTTTTGCAAAAGTTTTTCATCGGGATCGTGAACGAAAGCAAATCCGCCAGACATTCCAGCCGCAAAGTTACGACCCGTCGGACCGAGAATGACGGCACGTCCGCCGGTCATGTATTCGAGGCCATGGTCTCCGATGCCTTCAATGACAGCCGAAGCCCCCGAGTTTCGAACTGCGAATCGTTCCGCAGCAATACCGCGGAAGAAAGCTTCGCCCTCTGTCGCTCCATAGAGTGCCACGTTGCCGATGATGATGTTGTCTTCAGCCACGAACTTGGATGAAGTCGGCGGTTTGACGACGATCCGCCCACCAGACAAACCTTTGCCGACGTAATCGTTTGCATCGCCTTCTACGGTGATTGAAACTCCACGCGCTAAAAACGCACCAAGGCTCTGGCCTGCCGAACCAGTCAGATTGATCTCGATCGTGTCGTCAGGCAGCCCATCTGGACCATGAGCTTTCACAACGTGATGACTCAAAATTGTGCCCGCGGAACGATCGATGTTTCTGACCGGCAGGTCAATCGATACTTTTTCTTTCCGCTCAATCGCGGGTTTGGAATGTTTCACAAACTCCCAGTCCAGCACTTCATCCAATGCGTGGTCCTGATCGATCGTGCAGTAGACGTCGACATCCGGATACGGTCCCTTGGCAGGTGCGAGAACTTTGGACAAATCGATGCCTTGAGCCTTCCAGTGATCGACTGCTTGTCGAACGTCCAGAACGTCAACACGTCCAACCATTTCGTTGATACTGCGAAAGCCGAGGCTGGCCATGATCTGACGAGCTTCATGAGCGACCATAAATAGATAGTTCACGACATGTTCAGGCTTGCCTTTAAACTTCTTTCGCAGCTCCGGATCCTGCGTCGCGATACCGACGGGGCATGTATTCAAATGACACTTTCGCATCATAATGCACCCCAACGTGATCAGCGGAGCCGTCGCGAAGCCGTACTCTTCGGCACCGAGCAATGTCGCGATCACAATGTCGCGTCCGGTCTTAAGTTGACCATCGGTTTGCAGTCGAACACGCGAACGCAAATCATTCATCACCAAAGTCTGATGCGTTTCCGCAATTCCAAGCTCCCACGGCATCCCGGCGTGCTTGATGCTTGTAATCGGAGAAGCACCCGTTCCGCCACCACATCCGGAAATCAGAATGTTGTCCGCGTGAGCTTTTGCAACTCCGGCGGCGATGGTGCCGACGCCGACTTCGCTAACCAACTTCACACTGATGCGGGCTGAAGGATTGCTGTTCTTCAAATCGTAAATCAGTTGCGCCAAGTCTTCGATCGAATAAATATCGTGGTGCGGCGGAGGACTGATCAGCGTCACACCTGGTGTCGAACGTCGCGTTGCCGCAATCGTTTCGTCGACCTTGTGCCCGGGAAGTTCTCCACCTTCTCCGGGCTTGGCACCTTGCGCCATCTTGATCTGAATTTCATCAGCATTGGCGAGGTAATAAGCCGTCACTCCGAATCGCCCCGAAGCAACTTGCTTGATTGCGGAACGTCTCGAGTCACCGTTTGGTTGAACTTCGAAACGTTTATAGTCTTCGCCGCCTTCACCGGTGTTACTTTTTCCGCCGAGCCGATTCATAGCGACCGCTAGTGTCTCATGCGATTCCGCGGAGATCGAACCGAAGCTCATCGCACCGGTGCAAAAACGTTTGACGATTTCTTTCGCAGATTCGACTTCTTCGATCGGAACGGGTTCGCGATCTTCCTGGAACGTCAACAAGCCACGAAGGTGACATTCACGAGCAGTCTGAGCGTTAACGCTTTTGGCGAATCGTTCGTAGGCGTCCACATCACCGTTTCTCGCCGCTGTTTGAATGTCGGCAATGTTCAATGGAGTCCAAGCGTGTTTCTCACCGCCCTGTCGCCAGTGCATGGTGCCGGCAGTTTCTAGATCGACAATCGGAAGCTGACCGTCTTTTCGGTAGCCTAACTTGTGACGACGAATTGCTTCGGCTGCAAGGACGTCGAAACCAACGCCTTCGATTCGACTGGCGGTCCCAGGGAAGGCAGCGCTGATGACATCGCCATTGAGTCCGATCGCTTCGAAAATTCGGGCGCCTTTGTAACTGGCCAGTGTCGAGATCCCCATCTTCGCCAAAACTTTCAGCATGCCTTTCATAACGCCTTTACGATAGGCAGCAATGCACTGGTCAGCAGTCAGACCGGAATCTTCATTCTGAGCGTGATGTTGGATGATCGCTTCGAGCCCAAGATACGGATGGATCGCGTCGGCTCCGAATCCTGTCAGCAAACAGTGATGATGGACTTCGCGAGCTTCACCTGTTTCGACAACGATGCCGATTCGAGTTCGAAGATGTTTATCGATTAAGTGATGATGCACGGCGCTGGTTGCCAGCAAGGCACTCAACGGCACGCGGTCAGCGCTGACGGCACGGTCGCTGAGAATCACGATCGCACAACCGTCGTCGATCGCTTGCTCAGATTCTTTTCGGATTCGTTCGAGAGCTGACATGAATCCGGCTTCGCCTTCTTTGGCGTGGAACGTAATGTCGATCAAGCGCGATGTCCAGTCGCGATGGTTCAAGCTTTTCAGCTTCGCCATTTGCTCGAAATCAAGAATCGGGCTGTGCAACACAAGACGCTTGCACTGCGCTTCGGTCGTGTCCAACAAGTTGCCTTCGGGACCGATGAAACACTCGACCGACATCACGATCTCCTCGCGAATCGAATCGATCGGAGGGTTGGTCACCTGAGCAAACAGCTGCGTAAAGTAATCGTAGAGCAGTCGTGGCTTGTCGCTTAAGCAAGCAAGTGCCATGTCGTTGCCCATCGAGCCAATCGGATCTTTCTTGACCTTGATCAGCGGCAGCAGCATGAAATCCATGGTCTCATTTGAGTAACCAAAGGCTCTCATTTGAGCCAGTCGCTCTTTGTCGTCCAGCATTGGGGCTGCATCTGCACTCGGCAAATCATCAAACGTCAAACGTTGATTCTTGAGCCATTCCCCATACGGAAGTCGGTTCGAGACACGATCTTTGAGTTCGCCGTCGGCAACGATACGACCGTTGTCAAAATCAACGAGGAACATTTTCCCGGGTTCAAGCCGTCCCTTTTGAACAACAGTTGAAGGATCGATATCAAGTACGCCGACCTCGCTGGCCATCAGCACACGATCATCGTCAGTGACGTAATAGCGACTCGGGCGAAGACCATTTCGATCGAGCACGGCACCGATGACGCGTCCGTCAGTAAAGGAAATCGAAGCTGGCCCGTCCCAAGGTTCTTGCAGACAGGAATGGTATTCGTAAAACGCACGCTTGTTTTCGGGCATACTCTGATGGTTGCGCCACGCTTCGGGGATCATCATCATGACGACTTCGGGCAATTCTCGCCCGGCCATCATCAGCAACTCCATCGCGTTGTCGAACTCTGCGGAATCACTTCCGTTTTCTTCGATGATCGGTTTTAGCTCTTCCAAGCATTCGCCGAACGGTTCGCTTTTCATCAAGCCTTGTCGAGCCGTGATCCAGTTACGATTTCCGCGAAGCGTGTTGATCTCACCGTTGTGAGCCATCCAACGAAGCGGCTGTGCACGTGACCAAGCCGGCAGCGTGTTGGTCGAAAATCGCGAGTGCACCATGGCGAGATGGCTGGTGAATGTCTCCTCTTGCAGATCTTTAAAATAGAGCGGCAACTGCGCGGTAGAGAGCATGCCTTTATAGATAAGGATTCGCGACGACAGCGAACAAACGTAAAACAGTTTCCGTTTGTCAAAACCGGCTTCATTGATGTCGTGCGAGACTCGCTTTCGAATCAAGTAAAGCTTCCGCTCGAATTCGTCTTGATCAATCCCGTCTGCCGGCGCGATAAAGGCCTGCAGAATTTTTGGTTCTTCTCGAATCGCAGACGCCCCGATGTTTGCTCCCGAAGGGTCAACTGGGATTTCTCGCCAACCAACGAAACGCTGGCCATAGGTGGCCGTCATGTCTTGGAACATTTTCTTGGCACGTTCTCGAGAACGTTCTTCGGTCGGAAGAAAGACGTTGCCAACACTGAAGAAGTCACAGTCCAGATCAAAGTAGTTGACCCCTGCCATTTCCCGCATGAACGAGGTCGGCATCCCGACCAGAATCCCCGCACCATCACCAGTTTCGGCTTCGCAGCCACAGGCTCCCCGGTGTTCCATCCGTGCGAGAATCTCGCACGCGTCGACGACGATCGCCCTCGACGGTGTGCCTTTGACATGAGCGACGAATCCAACGCCACAACTGTCGTGCTCATAATCTGATGCGTAAAGTGTCTTTTCGCGGGCGTAGTCTACGTAGTCAATGCTCAAGCTTCTGGTCCTGAATGGTGGTCAAGGAACATGCTCTGATGTTGGAGATATTCACCAAGATCGAGCACAGCAAATTCGCTCTGGGCGTTTTCGCCCCTATATTTATCACCCAAAATGAAAATAGACGCAAACGATTGACTTGGCTACGGTCGGTGATTCGCCGTTAATGGTTCTTAACGGTATGACCCTAGGAAAATAGACGGTAGGGTTTAGCCAAATTGGCGCAGAGCTCTCTGCTCGATGTGACTCTGTGTTTCAAATTCACCCTCATCAGCTGTCAAAAACAGAGCCACGAAGAGCGCAGAGACGGTGTTCAAACTCGCGAACCTTTTCGCTGGTTCATGGTCTCAAATTGAAGGGCACGTCAATTTCTGACGTTCGGCCCCGTTTCTTAAATTGGCAGCCTGATGAAACTTAAACGTATCTCGTGACCAACCGATGACGCTTTGTCGCGCCTCTGAATCTCTGGCGTGAATTCGCTTCTTCGTTTTGGAAACTTTAATGACTACGAAATCCGCAGGTCGACGCGACCTGCTGGATCGTCTGATACGTGCTCATCGTCCAACGCAGCTAATTGCTTCGCTTCACTACAATCATATGATTGAATGTGTTCGCGCAAATTCCAGTCTGCTCAGTCCGCGCTCGTTTCGCCATCGATCCAGAAAACAACAACACCGAGACACCGGAAAGTGCATTCGTGCGATTGCACGAATGGCCAGATTTTCTGATCGCATGGTCCGCTCACCGCACGCATGGATTCCACAAGGCGATCCAATCCATTCGCTCTCAAAACATCTGTTCGCAAAGTTTGATGTTCCGGAGTTTGCGCATCGGGCATGGTTTGGTGAAATGACGGAAGTCAAAATTTTGCTGGACATGGCCCGTGGTGTGAGCCCACGTAAAGCGGTCGCAAACAGCGGATTGAATTCTCGGCTGACTCGTAAGGCAGCGCATTGTTTTGCGAATGCTCCGGATCGTTTTGGCGTTGCGAACACCATTAGATGGGCTCAAGCGGTCGCGTTTGGTGCAAGCGATTCGTTGGCAACTCAAATCGTGATCGCTTGCGACGGGTTTGACTACGAAGAACCGTTTTGGCAAGAGTTAGTCCGGTTCTTGATTTATGCGAGCAACGTAACACCCGAAGGCCGTGAACGTAGCATTATCGCGCCAGATTCAACCGAGATGAGGGAGATCGCGAATTTCGTTTGGCGACAGAAGTACGTCGGAGCATCAGAAGTGCTTGGGTATCGAGTTCACGACAACGTTCCGCTGCAGCCGGAGTTTTCCTTTCGAGGTCGAACGCTGCGTGCGTTTCGAAGACACATGCGAAATTGGCGCACTGAAATCGATATTCCGATAAGCACGCCGATTGAAATCGCAATGCGAAATCGAGTTTGGTCTCCCTCGGGCATCCAGCAATTTTCAATCAGTGATGGTGATTTCACGTGGAAGATGGTGGAGATATTAGATTCGGTTCAACTTCGATGTGAAGGCGGATTGATGCAACACTGTGTCGCCGTGTATGAATCTTCTTGCCGTTCCGGTCGATGTTCAATTTGGTCGCTTCGGAAGTGTGTCGATCAGAAAGAACGGCGAATTGTGACCGTCGAAGTTTGGCCAGAGAGTCGTCGAATCGTTCAGGCAAAAGCCAAACGAAATGCGGATCCCACACCGCATTCGATGGCACTGATCCGTCGTTGGGCTCAGTACAACAGTTTGGAAATACAGTAGTGGGCAGCTGTTTCCATTGGCGGTAAAATCCAGATTCGATCGCACCAGTTACGTTGGAACAACAATGAAAACATTTACGTTTGTCGTGTTCGCATTTTGCCTGATTTTTAATCCGTCGAGTGTTTTTGCTCAGCAGGAGAGTGTTCGGCCAGGGATCAATGATAAATTCAACAATGCGACTGATGAGGTTGTCAGTTCGTTCGTCGAGCGATTTGAAAAGGAAGGCCGTGAGATTTTCGACCAACGTCAGGGAATCGTAAACGCCTGCCAGCTACGTCCGGCAATGGTCGTTGCTGATATCGGTGCAGGCACTGGTTTGTTTACGCGTCTGATGGCACCCAGCGTTGCCGAGGTGTACGCGGTCGATATCAGTCAAAAATTCCTTGATCACGTAAAGGAAAAGTGCGACGAGGACGGATTGAAGAACGTGAAAACTGTTCTTTGCGATCAGACAACTTGTGGACTCGAACCAAATTCAGTGGATGTCGTGTTCATTTGCGACACCTATCACCATTTCGAGTTCCCCTACAAAACGATGCGTTCGATTCGCAAGGCGCTTAAGCCGGACGGTGTGGTCGTTCTGGTCGAGTTTGATCGAGTCGAAGGCGAAAGTTCCGAATGGATTCTGAATCACGTTCGGGCGGATCGTAAAACGTTTTCGAATGAGATCGAGTTGGCCGGATTTGAAGAAGTCGAAATGATTGACGACATTTTCAAGACTTCCTATCTGAAGCGTTACAAGAAAGCTGAACGCAAATCAGAAAAAGGCCACACGACTGATTCATTGGCAGACGTTCGCAAAGGGCTCGACGATGGGACAGCCGTTTTGATCGACGTTCGTGAGCAGAGCGAGTGGGACGCAGGTCATTTGGTCGATGCGACTTTGGTGCCGCGGAGTGAGTTGTTAAAGATCGCAACCGATCGAAAGAAAGTATCTGGAAAGGTGCCGAGCGATAAGATTGTCTACACGCATTGCAAACGCGGCGGCCGTGCAGCGATGGTTGCCAAGGAACTGCAAGAGCACGGTTTTGATATTCGGCCACTACCTCAAGGATTTGAGCAGTTGGTCAGCGAAGGTTTTGAAAAGGCAAAGTAGTGCCTTCCAAGGCATGAGTTTTGAAGTTGTACACTTTTTATCCCGGAGGGATTCAAGTTGGCTAAAAATCCCTTACGGGATAACAGAACACTGCAACTTCCCTTTCAACAATG
>CAZORS010000005.1:61229-62719 GCA_964582025.1 uncultured Pirellulaceae bacterium
TGGCTAAAAATCCCTTACGGGATAACAGAACACTGCAACTTCCCTTTCAACAATGCGACGGCTAGTAGGAGCCGTCACTACGACGATGCAAGTTCGTCGATCTTCTTGAAGTCAGCCTTAAGCGACTGATACAAGTCTTGGAAAACCGGGAACGCTTTGTCGTAGTGTTTGCGCGACTTCGCGGTCGACGAAGTCTTTTCGACTACCTTGATGGTCGCTTTGCACGCCGCCGAAACGTTTTTGTATTCGCCGCCGCCAACAGCAGCCAACAAAGCAACGCCGAACGCCGGGCCTTGCTCCGCGTTGATGCGGACAACGCTCTGGCCCATCACGCCGGCTTGAATCTCACGCCAAACTTCTGATTTCGCGCCGCCGCCGGATGCAATGATTTGCTTCACCGGAACGTCCATTTCTTTAATGATGGCAAGGCTGTCACGCAATGCGTAGGCAACGCCTTCGAGAATTGAACGAGTCAAATGGCCGCGTTCGTGTTTCAGAGTTAGGCCAACGAAACTGCCACGAGCATACGGGTCGGCGTGTGGCGTTCTCTCGCCGGCAAGATACGGCAAAAAGAAAAGCCCTTCGCTGCCGACAGGAACTTTGCTCGCTTCTGCGATCAGAGTCTCGAATGGATCTTTTTTTCCGGACGCCAATTCCTTGGCCATCGTTT
This sequence comes from uncultured Pirellulaceae bacterium, assembly GCA_964582025.1. GTDB lineage: Bacteria > Planctomycetota > Planctomycetia > Pirellulales > Pirellulaceae > Mariniblastus. Next base: position 61,900 of record CAZORS010000005.1, read on the forward strand.
CGACAAACCAATTCAGTGCTCCGGCAGCTGTCAACGTCACGCCCATCATGTGCCACTTGTCGCGAACGGCGTGACAGAAAGTATGCAGCCGTCCAGTCGGATCAACTTTCATTTCGTCGCTGTTGACAAACATGATGCCGCTCGTGCCGAGCGACATCGAAAGTGTGCCACTGTTGACCACGCCCGTCCCGAGCGCGTTGGCGGCGCAATCTCCGGCGCCTCCGACGACAACGCAATCGGTCGTCAAGCCAAGAGCTTTTGCGGCATCAGTGGTCAGATTGCCGGTCACGTCTTCAGATTCGAAAACTTCACCGAACAGATCTTGGTCGAGTCCCAGTTTGCTGAGCAGTGGCTTTGACCATTTTCGCTTGGCCACATCCAACAGCAACATGCCGCTGGCGTCGCTAACATCAGTCGCATAAGCTCCCGTCAAACGTCGACGAACGTCATCTTTGGGAAGCAGCACCTTTCGAACACGATCGAACTTTTTCGGCTCGTTGTTTCGCAGCCACAAAATCTTGGGGGCCGTGAAACCTGTCATCGCTGGATTGGCGACCATTTTGATCAGCTTTTTTCGCCCGCCAGCCAGCGATTCAATCTCGTCGCACTCCGCAGCGGTTCGCTGATCATTCCAAAGCAACGCTTTGCGGATAACTTTGTCGTTTTTGTCAAGGAATACACTTCCATGCATTTGGCCTGAGAGTCCAATACCTTTCACGGCCGCCGGTTTCACTTTCGCTTTTCGAACGGTGGCTTTGACCGTTTTGCAAACAGCTGTCCACCAATCTTCCGGATCCTGTTCGCTCCACAGCGGTTTCGG
>CAZORS010000006.1:0-1094 GCA_964582025.1 uncultured Pirellulaceae bacterium
CGCTTCACGGCTTTGAACTTCAGCATTTGATTCGCCAGCTTGGTCGCTTCCTCGAATCGTTCGGATCGACGCAATACATCGATCAACATCGTCGCAACAGTCGCTTGTTCTTCGTTGTCTTCAAAAGGTTGAAGCTTCTTCAGTAAGTCAGCTGACTGACTGCGGAACGATTTGGCTTGTTCAATGTTTTCTGAATCGTCGCAAACCCAAGCGGCTCGTAACAGCGCGGTTCCTGCAATCTCTCGATCTTGCGAATTAAGCAGAGAACAAAAAGCGAATCGACGAGCGATCTCCGGCAAGTCCGTGTTGCCGATCAGCGTCTGATAGTCTTCTGATGCAACGATCGCTTTCGCGTCATCGCTTTGGAGCGCTAAATCAACGCTCACGTAGTGACATGACTTGCATTCGTGAAACCAGGCTTCCATCGTGTCGCGTTCCATCGGTGCGGGACGCAAGTCGAGGTCCGGGCTGCCCATGGAATTCGTACTGCCGAGCACCGAACATTCGTTTTCGGCACCACAGAGACAACAGACTTGAGTTTGCTGAACGTAAGTGGTCATTCGTCGTCCGAGAAATCTGGACGTTTGAGAATTTCTGCGACCAGAATGGACTGACGAACCGTTTTGATGTTCTGCATCAAGTCGAACAGGTCAGAGGCAGCAGAGTTGGTTTTTTTGTCTCGCACCAGTTCGTCGGTTGCGCTTTTTCCGGCTCCAAGTTTGCCGACATCGTGATCAAAGACCTGATCCAGATGAGCTTCCAATCGCTCGTCAGACTGTTCGATGTCTTCAGCGAGGTAATCTCCGTGATCCGCAACATCAGAGACATCGATATGCCGTTTGACGTGTTCGGCAATGGATTCATCACCGATTGAGTGTGCTTGTTGCTCCGGAAAAACCATGCGGGCCGGAACGACATCTCGTTCGGAGATCGTTTGTCGCGGCGGCGGTTTTGGTGGGCGTTGCTGTGCGGGGGGACGCTGTTGAGCCGGAGGACGCTGCTGCTTTCCGCCGCTTTGTTGAGCTTGCTTGCGGCGTTCAGCGGCGCGTCGCAAAAATTCTTCGATGTCTCTGGCCAATTTAGTTCACTCTTTC
>CAZORS010000006.1:1194-46180 GCA_964582025.1 uncultured Pirellulaceae bacterium
CTTGGCTCGCATCTCTTCGATTCCGGCAATATTTTCCTGCTCCTGAGCAACCGCCATCGCACGACGGCCTTCCGCACGAGCACGCGCGACTCGCGTATCGGCCTCCGCTTGGTCGGCTTCAAGGCGAGCACCAATATTGTCACCGACGTCAATGTCCGCGATGTCGATGGAAACGATTTCGAAAGCGGTTTGCGAATCCAGTCGACGGGCGAGTACTGTTTTCGAGATCACGTCTGGATTTTCGAGCACCGCAGTGTGGATTTCAGATCCGATGGCGCTGACGATGCCTTCACCAACGCGGGCGATGATGGTTTCTTCTTTGGCACCACCGATCAACTGCTGAAGGTTAGAGCGAACGGTAACTCGAGCACGAACTTTCAACTGAATTCCATCTTTGGCCACCGCGTCGAGCGACTTCTTTGCCGATCCACGGGCAGGGCAGTCAATCACGCGCGGGTAGACGCTGGTTTGTACCGCTTCGAGTACATTACGACCGGCCAAGTCAATCGCAGAAGCTTCTCGGAAACTAAGTTGAATCGTTTTGGCTTTATGAGCCGCAATCAGAGAGCGGACCACTAGCGGAACATTGCCTCCGGCCATGTAGTGTGCCTCAAGACCTTTGGTGGTGATATCCGGATCGTCTAAGTTGGCTTGAACGGCCATGATTTTGCTGGGAACAATCACACTGGCTTTGACCTTTCGAAAATACATTCCGACGAGATCACTAATCGAAACGCCGGCTCCGGTGAACACCGACTGGATCCACCACCGAAGCATGTTCAGCAGAAAAAATCCGATGATCATGAAAATGAAAACCGCGACCAGCGAAACGGCAAAGATCGCGATCTGTGCGGGTTTGCTCAGGGCAACAAGCAACATCGGCAATCCAAGTTCGGCAGAAATCATCGTTTCCATATTCAATTCCGGATTCAAAAAGGCAGTTACAGCAACATGCAGACACAGGCTGGAAGCCTATGCCACCTTAGCGACGCGCAAGTTCGTGCTTCATCGGCAACCATTCGCCGCCAGCATTGCTACTGTCGACACATTGCTGAATGAAGTACATCCCTTCGACGCCATCAAACACATTCGGGTAGATCGTGTCCTTCAGTTCGAAGTCCTTACCCGAAATTCGTAAGCACATGTTATCAAATGCATTTCGATAGATGTTGGCGAAGGCCTCAAAAAACGCCTCAGGATGTCCCGCCGGCAATCGACAGGACTCAGCCGCAACCGGTTTCGTGAACGGAGCACCGGGATCGCGAGTGTAAAGCTGGTGCGGCGACCCATTTTTGCGAATCCAAAGTTCGTTCGGATTTTCTTGACGCCACGACAACGAACCCTTCGTTCCGTCGACTTCTAGGGTCACATCGTTTTCGCGGCCATGTGAAATTTGCGATGAAGTCAACGTTCCAAAGGCGCCGTTTTCGTAAGTGATCATCGCGTGGCCATAATCATCAAGGGCTCGACCTTCGACGAACGTTTTCAAATGACACGAGATTTTTTCGGGCAGTAGTCCCGTGACATATCGACCAAGATTGTACGCGTGAGTTGCGATGTCGCCGAAGCAACCTGCAGCACCGGACCTTTTCGGATCCGTTCTCCAAGCGGCCTGTTTCTGATCGGTGTCCTCCAGTTTGTCGACCAACCAACCTTGGATGTAAGTCATACGCAACGCCATGATCTCACCAAGCTCTCCGTCGGCAATCATTTGTCGGGCTTGGCGAATCAGCGGATAGCCGGTGTAGTTGTGCGTGACCGCGAAGACGACTCCTGATTCTTGGACGATCTTCGCGAGCTCTTCGGCTTGAGCAAAATCAAACGTCAGTGGCTTGTCACAGATCACATTGAAGCCAGCTTCAACAGCAGCTTTGGCGATTTCAAAGTGAGTATGATTCGGAGTCGCGATCGAAACAAAATCAATTCGCTGGTCTTCCGGCAACGCCAACTCTTTTTCGATCAGCTCGGAATAAGAAGTGTAGGCTCGGTCGAGCGGAATGTCGTAGTCTTCAGCCGAATCTTTTGCTCGTTGTGGATCCGACGAAAGAGCACCTGCGACCAACGCACAGCGATTGTCCAAAACAGCAGCAGTCGCATGAACGCGCCCAATAAAGGATCCTCGCCCTCCGCCGACGAGCGCCATGCGAAGTTTTCGGTTGAGTGGTTCGTTGGTTGGCATCGAGACTCCAGAGCAAAAAAACAGCCGTATTCTACCGACTGTTTTAGCAAATGTGGCCGTCATCGCCAGACCGTGGACCGCAAACAAAAACAGCCTCCCAGTATTGGGAGGCTGTCAATGTGTCGGCAAGTTAAAGCGAAGTTACTTCTTCGCCGAACCCGCTGGTTTTGTTGTAGAGCCTGCCGGTTTAGATGTGGAACCGGCTGGCTTAGTTGCTGAGCCCGCTGGCTTGGTTGCAGATCCGGCTGGCTTGGTTGCAGACCCTTCGGCGGCTTTAGCTTCCCCAGCTGCTTCAGCTTTGATCTCGCCACAATCAGAGATCGTGATCACGGCAGAAGTTCGGCCAGATCGGCTGCCACGAGCTTCGATAGCTTTGACAAGATCCACGCCGTCAACAATTCGACCGAAAACAACATGCTTTCCATTCAACCAAGCAGTTGGCACAGTCGTAATGAAAAACTGTGAACCATTCGTGTTCGGTCCCGCGTTGGCCATGCTCAACACGCCCGGGACGTCGTGAACGATTCCAAAGCCTTCGTCGGCAAATTTCGCACCGTAGATGCTCTCGCCGCCGGTCCCGTTGGCATTCGTAAAGTCACCACCCTGCAACATGAACTGTGGGATGACACGATGGAAGATCGAGTCCTTGTAGTGCAATGGCTTTCCAGATCCGCCTTTGCCTTTTTCGCCTGTGCACAATGCGCGAAAGTTCTCAACCGTCTTAGGAACATCATCGCCGAAGAGCCCGATCGTAATGCGACCAGCTTCCTTGTCGTTGATTTTGATATCAAAGTAAACCTTGTGCGTCACAACCGCGTCGGCAGCACTTTTCTTGGTTTGAGAGGCCGCTGACGTTGAGGTCTGCGAAGCGTTAAGGAACATTGAACCGATCGCCAGCGATGCGATAACGCCAACGATGAGTAGTTGAAAACGAAAGGTCATTTGGAATTTCTCCAGTACGATTGATGGCAGAGCACACGGGTACGCGGACTTACGCCATTTGGTTTGATATCAAGCCGATATTTTTGATGAATCAGCCTTAAAGTCAAGCAGATTTGCTAACACAGGCCGATGCTTTCACCAATCAGTGGGTTCCGCAACGATAGGACCGTTGTTTGGCGCCCCAATCGTTACAAATTCATTTTTGCGACCGGCGAGTTGATTCTCGCTCCAGACAAACAAGACCGTTTTTCAGCATGCACCTTTCAATGAACAGAGGTTAGAGACCACCAATGGCGTAGGTTTTGAAGTTGCACATTGCTTTGGCCCGGAGGGCGACAATGGCTGTGTCGCCCGCTGGGCTGAAAAAACTAAACTACATCTTCTTTTTTGGAAACGGTCGCAAGCCGAGCAACATTTCAGCCCGCTCAGTCAGCGGTCTTGAGGCAGCCTCTTCATCAGTGAACTCGGAAAGATTCTCTTTCACGATGTTGTAAACCGCTTGGCGATCCTGACTACTGTCGATCTCGACAACCTTGTCTTTACTCTTGAAGAACTCGAACGTTGGCAACGTTTCTTTTTTGAAGGTGTCAAAACGAAGCTTGATGCTTTCAGCGTTGTCGTCATTTCGACCAGTGTACTTCGCGCGACCAAGAATTCGCTTTTCAAGCACATCGAAAGGACATTCGAAAAACAACATCTTCGGCAATTCGGATTCGCGACCGAAGACTTCGTACCAACCCTCCATGTTGTCCAGCGATCGCGGAAAACCGTCGAGCAGAAAATTTACATTCCCCGTGGTTCGCGTAATTGTCTCCATTCGATTCCGCATCAATTCAACCACGATCTTTGTCGGCGCCAGCTTTCCGTCTGCCAACAAATCAGTAATCAGTTTCGCGTTCGGGCCATCGGACTCCATCTCGGCGCGACAGAGTTCACCAACTGACAGGTGAACCCACCCCAGTTGCGATTCGGCCAGTTCGCACATCGTCCCTTTGCCACTTCCTGGACCACCAATCACAAAGACGACGTTTGGCTCAGGGCAGGGCAGTCGTGGATCGAAATGATGGATGACAACTTTCGGAGCCGGTGCGACGCCTTTTTTATAGACATGCCATTCGCCTTCGGTCGGCGGCATGTCGTCATCGCAGGTGAAGTCGTAAGCTAGGTGCCCGTCGAGCCTCGCGATCCGCCAAGACTTGTAGGTATTGGAATACGAGAGCGAGGGACTGCGCTCGCATTTCCCGTCCGCACGATCCCACGCCATTTTTCCATTCCAGTAGCCGGTACTTGAAACGGTACCTGATTCCGATTCTTGCGGCGGAGCGGTTGAAGGAACGAACAGTCCGTCGACTTCCGGAATTCCAGCGCCAGAGACTTCGACAAAGAACTTGTTGGGCGTCGGTGAATTGGGCTCGGCCATAGTGATTTCGCGTCGGTGGTTAGCTTGGCAATTTTAAGGCGCCGATTCTAGCTCAGAGTTTACGAACGAAACATAGCCGGTCCACGCAAAACGATCGCTAGAACTTTTTACGAATTTCCATTCGGCCACCGTTGATGTCTTCGTCACCACGAAGGAAGCCCACCATCGCGTCGGCGCGGAAGATGACGGAGTTCGTAAGCGGCAATTGATATCGAACTCCGACTCCGTATTGATCGCCGACTGCATTGCGATTTGCATCATCGCCCATCACGCCCAGCATCGCCATCTCGACGATTAGCTGCTGAGCAAATTCGTCGGCTAGAAGGTTGAGCCCCATTGCCATGCCAAACGTGTCGTTGGCGGTCGCGTCAAGTGTTGGATATCCCGTGAGGTTATCGGTCTCAAACAGAATCCCAGTGTTTCGAAGAATGCCCCCAGCGAGGCCGTTTCGACCAACTGACTGAGGTCGATCAAAACCGGCGAACAGATTCAAATAGGGAACAACGGTCGATGGATGACCCGTGATCAAACTGTTTTCGGACAGCAGCAAAACACCGTCGGCCGTTCCTGGAACGTTACTCTGCTGACCGGCGTTGACGATGATTCGAGTCGAATTGGAAATCAGTCTTCCATAGCGACGTGTGTATCCAATGCCGATGTTATGGTAGCTGCGATCTTGATTTGTACGATCATCGAGAAACGCGTAGTCGATTTCAAAGTGCCCATTGAGAGCATCCAGAAACGTTGCGATGCCCATCACTCGTGCCGCACTGTCGTCGCCCTCGAAAGCAGGGCTGTTGAGTTTGTCGTAGCCAGCGAAAAAAGTGATGTCCATATTCGAGATATCAAACCGGGCACTGTTGCGAGCCGGAATGGTGACCGCGAATCCAAGAATCTCGTCTTCCATCCAGATACCGTTTTGAAAAACCAGCGGCATGATACCAGCCGCGAACGGCAAATCGAAAGGCAATGTTTGACCAATCGCTCCGCCTGCGATTGCTCCAAGGTCGCCTTCCATGTACGCGAAATTGAAGTTCGCGTTACCTTCGAATTCGTACTCGTCGTCGTCAAAAATGTATCGTGAGTTATTCGGCCCACGAGTTAACGGAGTCATGCCTGCGACGAATCGTTCCGTAGACGTGAATTTAAAGTGATGGAACAGATTTAACTGCGATGCCATCAAAGTCGTCGAATCACCGTTAGCTCGATTGGAGGCGACTGCCGAACGTGCATCGCCGAAAATTAGGTACTGCGGATTGACGTGATTGTGAAATCCAAGAATCGACGAACCTTCGCTGATCGGACCAAGCTGATACCACGGTCGACCGAGCTCCAAAAGTGGACGTTGATTGGCGTAGAGCGTTTTGCCCTCGTAGACATTCATCTCGCCACACGGATCGTAGGGCATCTCTGGCATCGTTGGCGTCGGCGAGAAATTTCCGTGAGCTCCCTCGATGAAATGCGAACAGGCGTCTGTTAGTGGCGTGTCGTCTTTGTAGCGATCGCCTTTCTTTGGCTCGCCTGCCAACTTCCATCGATTCGAAGCAGAAAGTACCACTGGCTGTTTGGTTGGAGGATCGTCGTCTTGGTCATCCTCATTGTCTTTGCTTTCACTTTTTGGTTTCTTGGCGCCGAATTTTTTGAATTGCAGTTTGTCTTTTTTCAGCGGCACCGCTGCGAGGCGAACAGCGGGCTGATTGATTACCGGTTCGCTTGGCGCGAAACCTAAGTCAGTTGACTCAACCACGGACTGCAAGTTGTCGACCAAGTCGAACGAAAATTCAGTCAATGCGAACGATGCAGGAATCGCCGAGACGTCATGACCGATTATCTGCTCGACTCGTTCTGAATTCTCGACGGCGCCGCGTCGCTCAATCATTCGCACTTGCGTAGCGGAAGTCGTCAAGACTTCCGCTGTTTGCGTCTCGGCTTCGGCTTCGGAACTCTTGAAGAGTTCCGCTACGTTCGTCGAATCGAAAACGACCTCATTGGAAGCCTCTTCATCGATCGGCAATGCAGATGTTGCAGCGTATTGCGAAATTTCCATAGCCACTGGAACATCCATGACATCAACTTCAGGTTCCGGCTCCGGCTCAAAGACAATCTCCGGCTCAGAAACAAGCTGAGAAATCGGCTCGACATGGTCGCCACGCATCTTCAGAAGCGGTTCACTATCGACAATCTTCTTTGGTCCGCCAAAAGAATTGACCGTCGTTGCATTCGAGTGACTGAGAATATTTTCTGCCGAATCACTTTCACCACGGTTCAACCAGCGCAACGCGACAATGAACATCAGCAGGCAAGCCGCGATGATCAAATAGGGTCGAGTTGTCTGGTTTCGGTGTCTCAATGCACTTCGAACACTACAGTTTGTTCGTGAAAGTCAGCGATCCATTCGTTCATCGTTCGAATCATCTCCGGCGTCGCACCGCAGAATCGCATGAAGTAAATCGGTTCCGCACGGCTACGTAGCCGAACGCTGAGCGTATAAGTTCCCGGCTGAGTTACCAGGCGACTTGGGACAGAGTACTTAATATTTCGTGAACCCAGCGGAGGAAGTGAATGACCTTCCATGCGAATTCCAACCGGATGATTCAATACTGAAATTGGCTGAGCCGCAGGGCGGATGAATGGCAACTGGTCTAACTCAAATGGAACTGGCAAATACATCTCACGATCCGTTCCTTTGACATTCGTCACAAGGAATTTCGTCTGCAGGTTCAGCAACTGAGTATCCAAAGGAGCTTTCCGCGCCAACACGTCGAGCGAATGGTTGTCGCATAGGTCGCCGTTGGAATCGAGGTAGCCAGTTTCCCAAAGCCGTTGTCCATTAGGACCCGTTAGCACAGCGTTGAGCCAAATCTGCGGTTGAGCTCCCAAGGAACCGCTCGGCATGTTGTGACCGGGGTTAGTGTTCGTCAAACAGTAGCGAAACTTTAGCGGCTCACCGGTTTGTGGAGTGTCGGCAAAGAAAGGTCCGTCCAGCTTGGATCCGTTTTCCAAAAGTTGAATTCGGAGGTCTTTTTTGTAGTCGAGCTTCTTCAGATTTTTGTCCACGATCTCACGAGCATCCATGCGCGTGTCAGCGTCGTTCCACGGTTCGGGAAAATACGAGTTACCATATTGGGCGATCTGCTTTTCGAACTCTTCGGTGCCCCAACCGGCTCGCCAATCGAATGCGAGCCACTCATTGATCGTCCATTCGTCAGATTTCACATTCTGCGGAAAGATTCCGGGATGAGCGATCGAGTAGCCCGGTCCGTAGAATACATGATTGGAGTGTTTGCGCTCTGGGTTGACGACTTTGCCATCAACGACTGCCGCGGGGCCATAGGTGTAACCGCTGTCGACGCCGGGAATGGCGCCCATATGACAGGCCTGGCACGTAACGCCTTCTTTGTAAGCCGGCGATGCTCGATACTGATCCCAAACGACTTCCAGTTTGATGCCGGGCTCAACGGCCACTTGATGACATGAAACACAAAACGTTGACTTGGAAAGCTCTTCGAACTGAATCGATTTGCGGTGAATGACTTGGCCGGGATTTTTGGAATTCGGATCCGTTTTTGTTTTGAAGTAGTCCGCGTACTTTTCAGCGGCCAAATGAACTCCTTTTCCGTCGCTGCCGCCATAAACGGGAGCTTCCGGACCGCCAGGAACCATGTGTCGCACGCCGTTCGTTTTTCCGTAAGGCGTTTTGACTCGATGACAAGCGACGCAAGTTACCCCTTCACGGAACACGCGCGGCCCGTCCCAAATGGCTTGGTCTCGCCGCAGTCCCATCGTGGTTGCAACCGGAGCATGGCAGCGCATGCAGAAATAACCAATCGTCCCGGAAGACAGTTTGTTGATACGATCTTCAAAGACGTGAAACATTGGGGAGATCGAAGCATAGGCATGACTCGACGCTGCCCACTCTTCGAAAATTTGCTCATGACATTTCGCACACTCGACCGCCGAAGGGTATGCCGTTCGAGAGAACGCTTCGAAGTGCGGATCGACATCGCTCGCCGCAAGATCCTCTTTCGCATTTGGTTTGAGGCTGCCTAGACTGGGGCTGTTTGAAGCCGGCATCACCGCGACGCGATCCATGGCTTTGTTTGCCGCCGTTGCCTTGGCGTGCGGATTGTAAGAGGCGAAATCAGTTGCATCGAAAGAGGCCGGCTGCACATGCGGATCATGACTCGTTGAGTCCGCGGCAACGTCAGGGGCGACCGTCGAAGTCACTTTTGGTGTTGCTAGTGGCACTGGCAGTTGGGTTGGAAACGATTTCTTGCCAGTGGATGGATAGGCGACTGACTCGTCGACTTCCCCGGTGGTGATTGATTCCCAATCAACCGGTTTGGTTTCGATCAACTGCTCTGTTTTCATTTCCGCGTAAGCTGGTAGCTGAGCAAGATCATCATTGGCGGGGCAGCCGGGCGTTTCTTCTTTCGCCAAACCCGGGAGCTCTGCAACACAAATCGACGGAAGACTTTGAAGCGTTGCAATATCTTCGGGACTGAGGTTGTCCAGCTTTGCAGCCGGATTCAATGGAACAGAACCATCGAAAACAACGCTGCCATTTTGGATCGATGCGGCGCCTACATGCTGTTCATCAGGTATGCTTCCAACAGTAGGCTCCAACGTTGGAGCATTGAATTTGTAGAAAGCAACGCAAATGAACGCGATCAACGCAATCCAAGCGAGGAGTTTGGTTTGTTTTGTGCTTCCGAATCGCATGGCGGAAATGTTGCTGTAACCGTAAAATTCTACCTCGTCGTTATCGGCGGGATTGAGATTCGGCATTAGCCTTTCTCTAATCCGCATAAGTTAACGGTTACTTGATAGCACTTTTCATTGTTTGAACGCTTAAAGCGACATGCCGCTCCCAATCCAGATCTTGTTGCTTGCAGTTTTGGGTGCGGTCACCGGAGCGTTCATCAATTGGGCGATTTACCAATGGGCGATCTTTCAGCATCGCCCCATCAGCCCGTTCATGAAGCCGCGGCCTGAGAAGCTGATTGAGCCCGAGGATATTGAGAAGCTGCGAAGGTTGGAGCCGCGAACGATGCTGGACTGTGTCCCGATTTTTGGCTGGTTCCGGCTTCGGCGCGACGCAGAGATATTGGGAAAGTGGGCTTGGGTTCGACCGCTGCTGATCGAGATCTCTTGGGCGATCGGGTTGCCCCTGTTTTTTATTTGGCAACATCAAGGAGGCCTAATCGGTCACGATCCTATTACCGTGGTGATGCCTCCTGGAACGACATTCGCCTCTTTGGCGACGACGTGGTTTTGGTTGCAGGCCATCTTGATCTCGCTGATGTTCATCGCGACTTTCATCGATTTTGATGAGCAGATGATTCCCGATCAAGTAACCGTTCCGGGAACGATCATCGCGCTGATTGCCGCTGTAATATGGCCGCTCAGTCGATTGCCGATTTCGACTCCCGGTCGTGGATTTGGATTCATCGACTTCGGTACGCCCAATCCGTTGGCGGGTTGGCACCTTGAATTTGCAGGGCTGGCAACCTGTTTGGCAATCTTTGCGATTTGGATCTGGGGTTTGCTGCCGAAGATCATTCCTTCACGAGATTTCAAACTCGGGATCGTTGGATCGATCAAGATCATGCTGGCTTCCATCATTCGCTCGCCTCGAAAGAACAACTGTGAAATCCGAGTTAAGCAGCGGCGGATGTGGGGGATGACGAAGCTCTATTTGTTGCTTCTGGTGGTCGGGGCTGGTTTGTTGTTGGGTTTTTGGCCCATGTTGAGCCCGTCGCAAAAAGTCAGCTTGGTCTCTTCCTTCATCGGATTGGGCGTTGCTGGAGGGCTCATTTGGGGCATCCGCATTGTTGGCGGTCTGGCATTGAGCCAACAGGCAATGGGATTTGGCGATGTGACACTGATGTGCATGATCGGAGCATTCCTTGGTTGGCAGGCTTCCATCGCCGGATTCGTTTACGCGATCATGTTTGCTCTGGTACTCGCAATCATCCTTTTCGTGATTACCAAGAAGAGCTATTTGGCGTTCGGGCCATATCTATGTATGGGAGCATTGTTGGCGTTGGTCCGGTGGCCAGCCGTTTGGGCCGGTTTCGAGCCGATATTTTGGATGGGACCGCTGCTGCTTGGGTTTTTCGGCGGCTCGCTGCTGCTGATGGCGGTGCTTCTTCCACTGATTCGTTGGTTGAAGGAAAGCACGCTTGGGCCCGAGGAATGATCTACCCAGTCGGAAAAATGCGGACTTTTTCCATTGCGGATTCCCGACGATTTTGCATAATACGCAGTCCAAATTGAATTTGGCCGCAGATTGGAAGGTTGCATGACGATCTTCCCTTTTTGGCTGCGATGCATTTGCCGTTGAAACTGAAATTAATCCCTGCTTTTGTTGAGTCGAACCCTTGGCATTTCAAAAACGAAAAAACACTCGTCGTAAACCGAAACTGAAAACAAAGACGGTTCGTAAGGATCCTTTGTTCGTTGATGGTGAACGTCCACGTCCGACTTACGTTGATTACAAAGACGTTGAGTTGCTCAAGAAGTTGACCAACCGTCATGGCAAGATTGTGGGCCGTCGCAAGACTGGCTGTACTGCGATCAGCCAACACGCAGTCACTGCGTCGATCAAGCGAGCTCGCTTCATGGCTTTGATGCCATACAAAGGCGACTGATCCTAACGATCGGAATAGAAACAAAGAGCCTGCTGGATTCGGCGGGCTCTTTTTGTGCGCACCATTCATCGTTCTCCCCAAGGGTGCTCATCGCGGATTTTGATGGGTCCCATGCAATTACTATTGGGTATGTCGCGTTTCTTCGGAACTGTTTAACGGCCGTTAAACGAATTCTCCAGCCACTAAATTTCACGAAGTGTCCCAATTGGGAGGGTGATGAGTGACTCGGAGACTCGTAGATGAATCCTGATTCAGTGCTGGTCTTTATTTTTTGGAACCGGAAATGTTCGCTTCGACGCTGCGAATATCGATTCCGTCCGCCGAGCCGTCAGACAAGCGATACATGACTTTGCCTGCCAACATTGTTTGAGCGGTGGATTTGGGAGTCTTGCGATAGGTCAGCTTCGCCAGTGCAGGAGCGTTGCCCTCTAGCACCATCATGTCGGTATCGTCCGCGTAGGTCAGCCTGTCAGCGACTGCTTCAAAGAGTTGGCTGCGAATGCTCGTGTTACCTTCAGCTTCCATTTCGAGGCGTGGCTCAGAATTTCGCGGAGTCCATTGGGCAAATTTGAGTCTGTCGCTCCGAAGAACCGCAGCTCCCATCGGCAACTGATCCGGACGATCTGGATCGAGTGTCTGGTCGATGCGGTCCACGTTTGCCCAAGCGCTACGGGTGTTGCGAGAGATCTCCATTGTGCCTTTTTCCGAATTGCCGACCAGTTGGCCGTCGAACTTCACGTGAACGCAAGAGAGTTCGCTCTTTTTGGTGTTGTTCGCTGGATTGTTTTGAGAGAATCCCGTGACTTTGTTGCTGTCTTTTGAGTACTGGTAGGTGAGTGCCGTGCCTGGTCCGCTAGTTGCGATGTCACCTGAAACAGCATCGACGGTTGCCATCGGGACAAAGAGTTTTTGTAGCGCGACAACGTTTCCATTGGCGTCGAAAGTTGCGTTCTGCAATCCGATGACTTTGTTGCTGCCAAGATCATCCGGCTGATGACTGGCCAGTCGAAATGCGCGTTGGTTCTGGTCAACATGGTTGACGAAAACCATGCGATGGATCTGCGTTTCGTTGCGATGCTGTGATTCAATGTCTGTTGCTGATCCGGAATCTGCAAGTTTTTCGAATCGAATCGACTCAGTGAGCTCAATTGTGAGTGCTTCACTGTTGGTTTTGGTCGTCGAGCGTTGTCCTTGAGCATTGGTCCGTCGATTGGCAAAAACTTCGATGGCGTTTTCGAAGTAGATTCTTGAGCCATCGAAAACCATTCCTCCGCCCCAGTTGATTTTAACCTTTTCTAACCCGGACAGCTTTTGATTGGTTTGGTTTTGTTGCAATTCCTGTTTCTGCCCGTCGATCGTCAGTTCTCCTGCTCCCTGAACCCAAATGGTGTTCGCAGATTGATCGAGCTGCAAATTTGTTCCAACAAGGTCGAATCCATTGGTCTTGAATTTGGCCGGGCGTTCATCGTCACCCGTGATCGTTACGCGATAAAGCTCTTCGGCTTGCGGGACGAGCTTCATCGAGTCTCCGGAAATAACAAACGGACGTCGCTCGGTTGTGTTGCTCTCGAGTTCAAGCGAGCCGTTGACGACTAGGTCACGAATGCGAAGGTTGTCCATGTCGCCGGCTACGTTGGCGATCACTTCGTCGCCGGAGAAAGTCATCACGCGAGACTTTACAACGTTTCCGGCGGCGTCGAATGTTGGCAAGGGGTACACTTCTTCGAGGGGCTGTTCCCGCGAATAAGGGTTGCTCAGCCGCTGTGGCATTGGGCGATAGGAAACAGTGTGCGGCAATGTTCCCAATTGTTCGGGCGTTGGACGCGGCCAATTGGCGACAAACGTCTTGGCTGCACCATTAAGTTTTTCGGTTTGGATACGAACGTCGTCGGTCGTTATCAGTTTCGACGGAAGATACTGCCACTTTGGGTTCTTGATGGTCGAATCTACGGCTGGAATTTGCCAAACGAGGAAACGGATACTGTCGGCGGCGATCTGATTCATGGCGTCGAACTTAACGGATGCGTCACCATCGATGTTGATTTCGACTCGTTCGGGATCGTAATCAATCGTCGTCAACTCTCGCTGCCAATGAACCTGAAAGCTACGTTTTGAATCATCGGAAACGCCTTTCAAAACACCAGGTCCGGACGCAAACAGCGGACCGAGCTTTCCGTTTTCGGTCAAACGATACTCGAGGTTTGGAGCTTCAAATGCAAACTTGGGGTTCTGAATCGAAACGGGCCTCGAACCAGTTGCTTTGACAACTGAATTCGTCACATCGAAATCAAGCTCTTCTCCAACGACCATCGTTTGTTGAGAATTCGAAACAATAGTTGCAGGCTTGTCGCGCGAACCGATGGCGATCAAGTTTTTAACAGACGTTGTCTGGGAGCCATCTTTTTGAAAATCGATTTGCAACGATTCACAGTGAAGGTTGTCTCGGAACTGGTCCAGTTGAGTCACAACGACATTGTCCCGAAACCACGCCTTCTTTTCTCCCATTCGGAAAACGAAAGGGCCGTCGCAAGACAAACGTAGTGGCGTCTTCTGGTTGGAAAGTGTAAGTGGCTGACTGGAGGCCGTATCGGCGTTGGCATCTGGTGAGCCTTCTGGCGGAGAGAACGAGTTCGCGTCCGCCGGTTGCAGAACTAACTCGCTGACGTACGCCAGTTCCAATTGTTCGACTCCTTCAATGCTGGAGAAGCTTTTCGCAGGCGAGTCTTCCGCTGGTTTGTGAGCCAATTTAATCGACAGATTGCGACCGCTTCCGTGGTGGGGCCCAAATGAGAAATGGACGTCGCTTAGCGTAAAGATTTGACTGTGGGTGACTTGAATGTTTCGAGTCACGACGCGGAGTTCATCTTCATCATTGGCGATATTGGCTGGACGAAAAACGGTGACCTGTCCGTCCAGTTGAGCCGACTGCATCTCAATGTCATCTTGGCTGCCGCGAGCGGTCAGTGGCTTGGAGAATTTTAGCCGTGCACCTTCGATGGCACGCAATACAATCGGAGTTGGCTTCTTCTGGTTCGTGTTTTCAACCTGCGTGTGGTTGTGAATCTTGTTTACCGGATCGTTTAGCACAATCGTGAACGGAACTAGGCGATAGTTGCCTTGGTCGTCGATGGGTTCGAATTCTTCAAAATAAACCGTTCCCTGTGGCGTCAACAACGTTTTGCAGGACCCCAGTTCCCACGCATTGTTCGGAACCAGTGAAGGTAAATGACTCTTGTCTAGAACATCGGAATTACCAGAATCGTCAAGTGCGACTTGTTGTTTGCGAATGACGTTCTGAGGCCCTTCGAGAAATGGGACTGCCATTCGTGCGTACGCTGTGTAGGCAACAATCATTGCTGAAAGTGCGAACAGGTATCTGGCAATTGGGTTCATTCGATTGGGCAACGGTTGACTTCCTTTCCAACGATTGCAGGGACGGTAGACTTGGATCAACCAAGCGAATAAGTTTGCAGCATCTCTTGCCAACGGTTTTGACTTTTGAGAATCGCTTCAATCAACTCTCGAATCGCACCTTGTCCTCCTCCAGCTTTGGTGACTAGCTGAGCACACTTTTTAACCTCTGGAGCACCGTCGGCAACGGACGCGGCTAGTCCGACGGTTTCCAACAATGCCATGTCGGTCAGGTCGTCGCCGATGTAGCAAATCTGTTCAGCTGTCAGAGACATTTCTTTCATGATTTCGTTGGCGACGTCGAGTTTCTTTTCTGCTCCTTGGCGAACGAGATCGACTTTCAATTCGTCCATTCGTAATTTGACAATATGGGAACTCCGAGCAGTGATGACGCCAAACCGATAGCCGGTTCGCTGCCAAAGCTTAATGCCCATTCCATCGCGCACGTGAAACGTCTTGGTTTCAACACCCTGATTGTCGTAAGTGATGCCACCACAAGTCATCACTCCGTCGACATCCGACAGAATCAATTTGATTCCTTGCATCCGTTGTTCGAGCTTCATTTACGATATCCGCGGCGAGTTGTTCATCAGGGCGAAATTTTAGCGTTGTGCTGTGGTTGCCCGTACGTCAAAAGGGATGCTAGCGTTTGGCCTCATCGGGTATATTTACCGACCTGACAGCCAACTGGCTATTCAAAATTAACTTTCAAAGCCTGTAAGCATGACCACTCAAAACGTTGATCCGCGTTCGGTTCTAAAAGAGTACTTCGGTTGGGAAGATTTTAAGTCGGGGCAGAAAGACGTCGTGACGCGGTTGCTGGATGGCAAATCGGTGCTGGCCGTCTTTCCAACGGGCGGCGGGAAATCGCTTTGCTATCAGTTGCCGGCTCTGATGTTTGAAGGCCTGACGGTTGTCGTTTCGCCGCTGATCGCGTTAATGAAGGATCAGATCGACCAATTGGTCAGCAAAGGCGTCTCTGCCGTTCGGCTTGATTCGAGCTTGTCGCTTGAAGAGTATCGTGAAGCGGTCTCTCTGATTCGCAGTGGAACGGCGAAGCTACTTTATGTGGCACCAGAACGATTCTTCAACGAACGGTTTCGTAGCTCGTTGGAAGGCGTCAAAATCTCTTTGTTCGCGATCGACGAAGCTCACTGCATCAGTCAGTGGGGACACAACTTTCGGCCGGACTATTTGAAGATGTGCAGCATCGCTGAAAAGCTCAAGGTTGAGCGAGTGCTTTGTTTGACCGCGACGGCAACGCCGGCAGTGCAGCAGGATATTCAAGCTGCGTTCAATATTCCCGCCGATGACGTTATTTGCACATCGTTCTTTCGTTCCAACCTTCATTTGCGTTCTCAAGTCCTAACGGCTGAAGAACGCGATCAAACGTTGATCGGAAAACTGACGAGTTCGAATCTGGGGGCGACAATCATTTATGTGACGCTGCAAAAGACAGCCGAACAGGTCGCGGCGATGGTCGTTGCAGCGGGACTGGATGCCAAAGCCTACCATGCCGGCATGGACTCAGAGACGCGCGCCGAAATTCAAGAATGGTTCATGCATGGTGACAATCGAATTGTGGTTGCGACGATCGCGTTTGGAATGGGCATCGACAAATCGGACATTCGCGCGATCTATCACTACAATCCACCAAAGTCGATTGAAAGTTACGCTCAGGAAATTGGACGAGCCGGACGAGACGGTGGTGATTCGGTTTGTGAAATGCTGCTGGTGCCCGAAGATCGAATCACTTTGGAGAACTTCGTTTTTGGCGATACGCCATCGCTGCCGTCCATTGAATCGTTCGTTGCGGAAATTGAGAAACAGCCCGATGAGTTCTTCATCAGTCCAATCAAGCTTGGCAATCAATGTGACGTTCGGTCAATTGTCACCAAAACGTTGCTGACCTATTTGGAGCTCGACGGGTATCTCGAATCGACGTCGCCTCGATACGACAGCTATTCTTTCAAGCCAAAAGTCACAGGCGCTGAGCTGATCGGGAATTTCGAGGGCGATCGTCAGGAGTTTGTTCGGCGATTGCTGGCGTGTAGCAAGAAGCGAAAGATCTGGTTTTCGATCGACTTGGCCGAAACGATGGCCAAACTGAATTGCGAACGATCCAAAATCGTAAAGGCATTGGACTACTTTAATGACAAGGATTGGATTGAGCTGAGGGCCACCGGTTTGGTTCACGGCTATCGAAAACTCAAGCCGTTTGAGTCAGTTCAGGAATTGGCACATTCGTTTTTTGAGAAAGTTGAATCGCGCGAGAAAGGTGAGATTCAACGAACGCGACAAGTCTTTGACTTGGCTGCGGCTAACGAGTGTCAGCCGGGAATGCTATCGGCTCACTTTGGACAGTCGCTGGATGAACCGTGTGAAGCGTGTTCGTTTTGTGTCGGAGCTGGTCCGTTTGAAATTGGAAAACCGTCCTATGTCAATTTGGACAGGTCGGACATGGAGCTGATTCAACAGCTTGCGACGGCAAATCCTGCAGCGCTGAATTCATCGCGAGCGATCGCAAGGTTTTTGTGTGGGATTCGTTCTCCGGCACTGACGCGTGCGAAACTGACCAAGCATGCTTCGTTTGGATCATGCACGCAGACGCCATTTGATTACGTGATGAAAGAAGTCGATGCGAAGATCGATGTCTGATTTTGAAGTATCACCCTCCCAAAGGGAAGGTGATCAGAACGCGCGTGATCTAAAACTATCGTTTTGCAGAACGTTCGGGTGAAGGAAGTTCAATCACTTGAACCGTAACCTCATCGACCATCGCTTGACCGATTCCGGTGAGCTCAAATCGAACCGTCAATTGTGAATCCTTCACCGCGTTTCGATAGAGTGTGAATTCCTGCCAGCCTTGAGTTACTGGAATCGCTTCTGCGAGCGATTCGCCGCCGATCGAATCCACAACGCGAAATCCAGCTTCACTGCCGGCAATGACTCGAGGCACGTTGACCCAGCCATGAATGCGAACCAGTTGCCGTGTTTTGACTCGAATTGGAGGGCTGCCAACCCACAACGGCACCGACTCGACCATCTTCAACGCTCCGCTGGTCGTCAACTTCAAGCCAGTTCTTCCAGCTTTGGCTGCTTCGGGCGAAAGTTCGACATGCGTTCGCAGTCGTTGATCTTCGACGCGGCTATTGGACCAGCCACTTCGTTTCATCAAGCCAAGATCTTCGAAATCGCCGGCTGCCAAATGGTTGATTCCGCTTTCTGATTTTGGTGTCTCCCGAGCTAGGATCCAGTGGTACGGCACCAGAGCCGCGTGCATCGTCAGAGGCGATGATGTTTTTGATTGAAAGGTTCCCAGCGCCGTTGCTTGAAGCTCACGCCGAAAAAACGCAAGTCGTTCGTCGGCTCGATTGAGAAATGGAGTCGCCTGTGAATAGCTTTTTTTCTGTCTCAGTTGGCCCGCGTTTTGAATTGCTGTGACGGCTTCATTGATTGCTCCGCTGCTACCGGCAGTGCTCTTTGATAGTTTCTCCATCTGTCCGTTGAGAAGCTGTTCGATCGCAAGCCAATGCTGGGTGATCGACATGTGCATGTCAAACATGGATTGTTTTCCATTGCCTTGAAAGCTGCCCATGAGTTGATTGATCAGAGAGCCGTCTTGCGTCATCACCAACGTCATCATGAAGGGAGCACGATCGACGGTGATTGCGGTTCCTTCTGGCGTCCGTTGCGTCGAAAGTGGAGCCAGTTCCGAATCGGTTAGATGATAGACTCGTTGCGTATGGATGGTGTCGGTGTCAACGATCGTGATTGGCAGGGCAGGGCAGTCTCCAGCCCAAAACTGTTCGTGGTGAGTCGGGCGTTGAACCAAAAGTAACCTCGCTCGATCCGTCGCGAGCGCCGTTACCTCAATCGCTTCTCCGTTTCGATTCGACGTCGGAAGTTTTCCAAGGACAACACCGCCGCTGATCCACGGTTCGATTTGGTCGAGCCAACAATTGACGTATTGAATGGTTAGCGAACGTAACTTTGATTCGGGATCGTCGCCGTCAAGTCGAGTACGTGATCGGAATCGAAGGCACCGAGCTCCCGAAACGATGGCTTCGGTGGCGATGCTTTTTAGTTGTTGAAATTCAATCGGCGTTGGGGGTGACTGTCCGAAGATCGCAGCCATCTGGCCGAGAACCGCTTCGCTCATTTCCGTTTGAATGTCGGCGCAAATTGGTTTGCTGGATCCAATCGCGCGCGATCGAGCGGAAAGCCAATCGCTGTATTGGCTGAGCAAATAGCTGCTGCCGATGGGTTGGAGGCCAATTGAGTGAATGTCAACTTGCTGAGCGATACGTGACCAATGAGAAACGGAATGGCCGAAGATCGGTCGTCCCTGACGCGAGTCCGTTTCACGAATCTCCCGGATTCGCTGACGAATTCTGGACTCATGGTTCGCCGTTAACTCTCGTCCAACGGACCAGGCAAGCACCGAATCGTATTCGAAGCCAATCGGTTCCACGCCAACCGAAGCCGGTGGCGGAACAATGAGCCAGAGTCCCAATTTCCTTGCTTCGGCGAGTTCGGTTGCCGTCGCATTTGATTTTAGTTCGATCGTGTTGAATCCGATGGCTTTCAAGTAGTCGAATGGTTCGCCGTTGTGTTCAATGATCTTCGGGAAGAATGGTTTTTCGTTGACCAGAATGACGGTGCCATCGCGAACAACCAGTGATTGACCGGGATTCGTGGAGGCTTGCCGAACTCCAGATCCATCGTTGATTGCGGATTCGATGTTTGCAACGGTGTCGCTGGCAATAGGCTGCTGATTGGCAATCTGGCTTGCTTCGACGACTCCATCGACTTTCAAATTGTCGATTTGAATCAGCGATTTTCCCTTGCCCGTGTATATGTTCAGCGACAACTGATCGATGTAGGCGTCTCGAAGCGAAATTTCCTTTTTATGTTTGCTGCGAAGGAGCCAGAGCTGTCCTTGGAGGAGTTTGTGTAGGTTTCGTTCGTCGGAGAAAGTTAGCGTTTCAAATCGATCCTGCTGTTTGGAAACGGGCCCGTTTAAGAGAACGGTCATCGTTTTACCGTTCGGCAACTGATTGTGCGGCAGGACAACGCGAGCGTTGAGTTGCACGCCTCTTCGTTGCGATCGAATTCGAACAGATGCCTTCAGTTCCGGGATGACAAACGAAGGTGTGACGGGATGGGTGATTAGCAGATTGTCACCCTTGTTCGCAACGAATTCGATTTGCTCATAGGTGCCGTTCGACTTCGGATCGACGACACGATGCTGTTGCCATGAGCCCCGTTCAATCGTGCAGTCAGAATGTTCTCCACTAGTGACCCAGCTGGACACAGAATCATCGAACGACTCTTCGATTTGACGGGCCGAGACGTTGCCAGCAAAGAAAATAACCGCGCTCAGCAAGCTGACAACGGCTGACGTTTTTCGCGATAAAAGAGCTTGATTCATGTGTAAGGGCGCAGTGCACTAAGGCTTCCAACAGAAATGGGCCTTGTCTGTTATCAAAATGCCGGTTTTTCCACCAGATCAATGTTCCGTCCTTCTATCTTCAGCGAAAAGATGCCCAGACTCAGCTGTCGTTTGATAGCATGAAGATCTGATTTGCGATGCGTTTTTGAAACGCGTGGTGTTCAGGATGTACAACGTTTCGTTTTGGCAACGTTGCCGATTTGCAACATGAATCTTGAAAAGTCGCAAATTACCGTGCGAATGAGAATGTTCCACTGTCTTGGCAGGATTGGCATTCAGTGTGCAATACCGCCTTTCAACTGAAATTTGATAGACCAGGAAACACCATGAACGCTAATCCAATGAAATCAGCCGACGCAGATCAACTTCCAATCGACCTCAATGATCTTATCTCAGCGATTGAGAGCCTCCCGGCCCGCTATCGCACTGGACTGGAAAAGCCACTTAACCGAGTCGTTGAATACACTCGACGTCGCCGAAGAATTCTCAACCTGATTCAGGAAGCCCTGAGCCAGCTGCGGATGGACATGAAGTACATGATGTTTGATTTGGAAGCGACTCGCCGTGAGCGAGATGAATATAAGAAATCAGCCGGAGAAGACGGCGGCGAATACTAAGCGGATGAAGCTTGGGCTAAACGAGGCCTGTTTGACCGGGTTGGCCCGCACCAGATTGCTGGTTATGCGGATAAAAGCGCCAAATCGTTGTGAATCTCTGAACCATCGAATAAAATCGAAGGTACCTGCGATGGCCACGATATTTGGACAATATCTTTCACGGTCTACTTACACCTTGTAACTTCCCGCCCACCAAGTCAATGGAATTGCCTCCAAATCTTGATGCCGACAAATTGGCACAACGAATCCACGACGCCCGCTTGATGGAGACTCGAGAGATTGAGTCGATGTTGGCTAAAGCTGGTGGTCGCGGCCAAGCCGACGTGAAGCTGTTCATCAGCTTGTTGCAGCGCGGCGAGCACCTTACTAACTGGCAGGTGACACGACTTGTCGAAGGTCAACGTAAAGGATACTTCTACGGCAGCTGGAAGATTCTCTATCTGATTGGCGTCGGTACATTTGCTCGCGTCTATCGCGCCTACCACACCAAGACAGGTGACATCAAAGCGATCAAAGTCCTTCGTTCGAGGCACAGTGCTAACGATGAAATGCGAGAGCACTTCTTGCGTGAGGGTCGGATGGTGATGAAGTTGCGTCATCCAAACATCGTACCCATCAGCGAAGTCGACGAAGACATGGGTCGAATTTACATGGTGATGGACTTCGTCGAAGGTCAGAATCTTCGCGACTATGTTAAGGCTCACAAGAAGCTCTCTGTTACTCGCTCACTGGGTATCGTGCGAGACATCGCTGCCGGATTGGCTTATGCTGCCGATGAGAAAATCAATCACCGCGATATGAAGTTGTCGAATGTTCTGCTGTCTAGTCGCGGTCAGGCGAAGCTAGTTGACTTCGGTTTGGCGACCGAAGCTGGCGACTCGGGTGAACTAACTGGCGGGCCGCGAAGTATCGACTACGCCGGACTCGAGCGAACGACTGGCGTTAAGCGTGACGATAAACGATCCGATATCTTTTTTCTGGGATGCATGCTTTATCACATGCTCACCGGCGTTCCACCGTTAGTTGAAACTCGGGAACGGATGAAGCGACTCTCTGCAGATCGGTTCAAGGATGTCGCTCCGATTACCAATCATGTTCCAGACTTGCCGCAACGTGTTGTATTGCTTGTTTCTCGGATGATGGATCTTAAGCCGGAGAATCGAATTCAGACACCGAAACTGGTTCATGCTGAAATCGAACAAGTGATCGCGGCGATTGAACGCGGTGACGCCGAGCAAATCGACGAAAACATGAGCAAGCAGCAAGCTGATGAGTTTGCCAAGATGATGGCGGCGCGTGAAGAAGGCAAAGACAAAACGGTGATGGTGATCGATTCGAACCAGCAAGTACAAAATAGTCTTCGCGAAAAACTGAAGAAGATCGGCTACCGTGTTTTGATTACTGCCGACCCACAACGCGGGTTGGATCGATTTCGCGATCGCGATCCGGCGGAAGGCATGCCGGCCGATTGCGTCATTTTTGGATGCGGTGGACTTGGCGGCCAAGGCGTCATGGCATTCGAGGAATTCGTAACTTCTGATCGTATTTCACGAACTCCGGCAATCCTTGTCGTCACAGACAAGCTCAAACAGCACGTTCAACCGCAATGGGCGGAAGACGCCGAAAATGAAGTCTTGTCGATGCCGTTGAAATTCAAATATGTGCAGCGAGCACTTCGCAAGCTTTTGAAATTGCAGGTTCAGCAGTAGGCCGCACTTTATTAGTGCTGGCATCCTTCTCCTCGAACCTTCCAAGCTCAACTCCGTATAGGTGCCTGCTATTGAAAGCAGTGAGCATCTTGAAAGGAGTCACTCATGCTGGAAACGGAATTTACTGTGATCGCCGGTTTTGCGATCGTCCTCGTTTTTTCGTGGTTGGGTAATCGTCACGGTAGGCCACCGAATCCAATTTCTTGAGATTGTGGGGTAGGTTTTTAACCTGCCATCTGTCCAGACAATAGCAGGTTGAAACCTGCTCCAAGTAATTTAAACCGCATCCGGACCACGTTCGCCAGTTCGGACTCGGATGCAGTCGTCCAGTGGAACAACAAAAATTTTTCCGTCGCCAATCGTTCCATCAGCACCCGATTTGGCGCTCGCGACAATTGCTTCGATGGTTGGTTCGACAAACTCTTCATTGACCGCGATTTGAAGTTGAATTTTTCGACGCAAATTCATTTCAACTTCATCCGCTCCAAGAAGGTCCGTCTTTCCCTGTTGGCGACCAAACCCAAGGCAGTCCATGATCGTTAGTCTCGTAACTTCGATCTGGTTTAGCTGTCGCTTGATTTCGTCGATTTTATGAGGCTGAACGATGGCGATGATCAGTTTCATTTTGACATTTCCCGGACGATCAAGAGGATGATGTAAGCCAGATAGCCGACCAGCAAAACGTATCCGCTTTGCCGTCCAAGCGTTCGGCCATTTCGCATCAACAGGAATGTCGCGACGGAGAACGCGACCATCACGGCCAAGTCCATGGTTTCAATCGAAACTAAATTGATCGGTTTGATCAACGCGGTGACGCCTGCAACACAAAGAAGATTGAACAGGCATGAACCTATCGCGTTGCCGGCCGCTAGGTCGGATTCATTCTTCAAGCAAGCAACGATCGTGGTTGCCAACTCCGGAAGGCTCGTTCCAAAGGCGACTAGAGTCAATGAAATGACTGCATCGGATACACCAAGTGTCACGGCAAGAAATTTACCGCCGGCGATAAGTCGGTTGGCTCCAAGCCCAAGAATGATCAATCCCAGAATAATCAACATTGCATTTTTCAAAAGTTGACTTGAGGGCGTCGCTGCGTCGTCGGGTAACTCGGATTCCAGTTCGTCTTCGATGGCGGCAATCGGATCTTCTGGGTTGCGTTTGGCAATCACGATGCAAGCAGCGGAGTAGATCAAGATGCCAATCGTGAAAATGAGACCTTCGATACGATCAATTTGTTGGTCAACCAATAGCATGGCGACAAACACAAGCGAGACAATGACGAGCATTGGCAACTCACGCCTGATGAACTGAACGTGAACAACGATTGGCGTCATCGCAGCAGCAACGCCCAGCACCAAGCCGATGTTGCAGATGTTCGAACCGATGACATTCCCCAACGCGAAGTCACCGTCACCGTTGAGGTTGGCTTGAACGCTGACAAGCAACTCAGGCATGCTGGTGCCGAAAGCAACGATCGTTAGTCCGACGACCAAGGCGGAAATGCCAGCCATCAAAGCAATGCCTGCAGCCCCGCGGACAAGCCATTCGGCGCCGTAGTAAAGACCAGCCAATCCAAGGATGATCCAGCTGATGTTGAGAGCGATTTCCATGCAGGCGAAGAGTTCGGTTCAAAAAGAATCAGTGTAACCGAATCGTAAGAAATCAACATGCGCACAAAAAGAACCAGTAACCCAAACCGCACTCTTATCTCGTGGGGAGAGGAGCGATGCCGATAAGGCATGGTTGGTTGGGTTACTGGTAAAATCGAGATCGCTACGCAACGCACGCTGCGAAGTTCAATTGACTTCAACAAAAGAAGAAGCCGAACAAACAGAAGCTTGGGGTGTCAAACGGAGTGAATACTGCTTGGTGAAGTCGATAACGGGCATATAAGAATTACGATTGCGAACTCTGATAATGTTGATCCAGCAAAGCAATTGCTGTGCCACTCAAACAAGCATTGGTGCTTCGGAGGATGTACCAACCCTTGCATCAAAACGCGTCTGAATTCGTGACGGCTCTCTCAAATTGAGAGTTTTTTCGAGCAACACTCACGGCGAACCTCATCCTTTTGCGGACGTTAGGGTGCCTTAGATGTCCAAGCGTGTGTTGGATTCGTCCTTTAAAGAACCTATACATTGACCAATTACAGCTTTGGGCAACTTTCGCAAAACAACATTGCGCTTGACGTAAATTGAGCATCCCCCCAAATTACAATTGGCTCCAGAGGACCATTGAACCAGCCAACCTGTTTATGAACTCAACGCAAGACAATTTTCCGGAGCCTGAGGGCGCTGGTGGAGCCGATTCCGCTAGCGTATCACCACCCCAATCTACCGATCTGCCCGTTATTCCCGCCACGACATTGCCGGACGGAAGATTGGCTTCGTCAGAGAACCAGCCGACCAACGAACTCGCGTTTCAGCAAGACGAAACATCGATGTCGCTGATCTCGGAAGAGAGTTCACCGATGGAGCTCGCTGCTTGGGGGCTGAAGCGATTCGCAGAACAAAAGAAGATCATCACGACCTCCTTTGGAATGGAAGGCTGCGCCATGATCGATATGTTCTCCAAGGCGATCGAGCAAAACGATTTGCCGAAACTTCAAGTCGCGTGGATCGATACAGGATTCTTCTTTCCGGAAACGCTCCAGTTGCGTGACAAGCTGGAAGCAAAATACACGAACATCGAGTTTATCCGGTGGGCAACTGAAGTAAGCGTTGAACAACAAAAGGAAACTTACGGTAACGAGCTTTGGAAAAACAATCCGAACCTGTGCTGCAACATTCGCAAAGTCGTTCCCATGAAAAAGAATATCGGCGGCTTCGATATTTGGATCACGGGTCTGCGGCGCAACCAAACAGAAGCACGTGCCCAGACGCCGATTCTTGCTTGGGATTGGCGATATCAGTTACTCAAGTTCTGCCCGCTGGCTTCGTGGACTCGTCCGCAAGTCTGGCAGTACGTCCAGCAGAATGAAGTTCCATTCAATCAGCTCCATTTGCAAAACTATCCTTCGGTCAGTTGCTTTCATTGCACGCGTGCTGTTCCGGGTTCAACGCCGGATTCTGATGCTCGCGGTGGTCGCTGGGAAGGCAAAGACAAAGACGAATGCGGTTTGCATTTCTCCATTTAAGATTTTCAGGTTACGAATATGGCCAAGGACAAAAACGCTCCTTCCAAAGTTGAAAAAGCAAAAGTCGCCGGACAACTTCTGCGCGGAACGATCGATGAGGTACTCAACGATACCGCTCAAGACAGCTTCGAGCACGACGATTTGCAGCTGTTGAAATTCCACGGAACGTACCAGCAGGACGATCGCGATTTGCGAGCCGATCGACGTAAGGAAGGGCTTGGCAAAGCGTTTAGCTTCATGATCCGTATCGCGTTGCCCGGCGGCGTGGTTTCGAATTCGCAGTATCTCGACCTAGACAAGATGGCCGATGAATTCGCCAACGGTTCGATTCGAATCACGACGCGGCAAGCCGTTCAGTTCCACGGCGTCATCAAGACTGAGCTTCGTGAAACGATGCGGAGGATCAACGAATCGCTGATGACGACGTTGGCTGCTTGCGGTGACGTTTGCCGCAACGTGATGGCTTCTGCTGCGCCGTTCACCGACGAAGTCTACACGCAGATTCGAAAAACGACTGATGAAATAGCGGTTGATCTTCGTCCGGCAACCAAAGCCTACTACGAGCTCTGGATCGACGGAAAGAAACAAGAAGTCCCCGGCGAAACGGAGCCTTTCTACGGCGAGACTTACTTACCAAGAAAATACAAAGTTGGAGTCACGCTCGCGGGTGAAAACCAAATCGACGTTTACTCTTACGATGCCGGACTGATTGGCTTCGCTGAAGGTGGAAAGCTGGTTGGTTACAACGTCGTCGCTGGTGGTGGACTCGGTATGAGCCACGGACGTCCGAACACGTTCGCACAGATCGCGGATGAAATCGGATTCGTCGCCGTTGAGAACGGTGTCGAGGCAGTTCGCATCGTGTGCTCGATCTATCGTGATTTCGGAAACCGCAACGATCGCAAGCAAGCGCGACTCAAGTATTTGATCAACGAAAAAGGTGTCGAGTGGTTCCGCGAGGAGTTTGCCAAGCGGGCCGATTTTGAAATTCAACCTTCACGTGAATTGCCGAACGTTGGCATTGAAGATTGGTTGGGGCCGCACAAGCAAGACGACGAAAAATGGTTCTACGGTGTGTTCGTTGAAAACGGTCGAATCATCGACAACGACAAAACGAAGTGCCGCAGTGCATTTCGAAAGATCATGCAGGAGATCGGTTGCGATGCAGTATTCACTGCGCAGCAGAGCATTATCTTCAGCAATCTGAAAGAGTCACAGATCGCAGAACTCGAAGCGATCCTCAAGGAATTTGACGTACCAACGGTCGATACACTTTCCAACGCCAAACGATATTCGATGGCCTGTCCGGCGATGCCGACATGCGGTTTGGCCGTCGCCGAATCTGAACGCGTTTCAGCCGATGTTGTTGGATCTGTTGAAACGAAACTGGCTGAACTTGGTTTGGCGGATGTTCCGTTGACGATCCGCATGACGGGTTGTCCAAACGGCTGTGCCCGACCTTATACCGCAGACATCGCATTCGTTGGTCGTCGTCCAGGCGTCTATCACTTGTTCGTCGGTGGTCGTCTGGCCGGAGACCGAATGGCGGATCTTTATGCGGGCGATGTGAAAGTCGAAGACGCAATCGAAGTGCTGACTCCGTTGCTAACAAAGTTTGCTTCAGATCGCACCGATGGCGAAGGGCTTGGCGACTTTTACCAACGCATTCTTGATCGCGATTCACCGCGACGCCGTGTCACCGGCAAAGAGGAACAGATGCTCGAGACCGTCGCGCCGCTGGTGCAGATCGGTTAATTTCCATGCCAAAGTTCAACGACGTTACATTGATTTTAGGTGCACACGGCTCCGAAGCCGCTTCGGATTCCAACGCTCCGGTTGTGGACTTGGCAAATCAAATCGAATCGCTGGATTTGTTCGCGAAAGTAACACCAGCGTTTTTGCTTGGCCAGCCGAACATGACCAACGTCCTCGCAGGAGTATCAACGGAGAAAGTCGTTGTCGTGCCGCTGATGACCAGCTCCGGCTACTATCTGAACTCGGTCATCCCGAAGAAGCTCGCCGAAAACGAAAATGCTGACAAGTGTGAGTGGTTGATTAGTCCCGTTGCTGGTATGCATGATCGAATCGCCGATTTGATGATCGACCGCATTCGAATGCGACGTTCGGAAAACGAAATCGCCGAATCCGATACGACCATCGCGTTAATCGGTCACGGAACGCGCCGGAACAAGAACAGCGCCAAGTCAACGTTTGCCTTGTTTGAAAAAATCAAACTCGCTTTTCCGAATGCTCGCAATCGCGTCGCGTTTCTCGACCAAGATCCCGAAGCGCCGCTTGTTGGTGCATCGATCGTCGAAGGACACACGATCGTCGTTCCATTCCTTGTCAGCCGCGGACCGCACACAACCGTCGACGTTCCGGAGTCTTTCGGTTTGCCCTCCGGCCCGGAAGTGCAATTTCCAATTGTTCAAACCGTTTCCTCTCGCAGCGGACCACGGATAACGATCGTTGAACAACCGTTGGCTTACTATCCTGAGATGGCTGATATCTGTATTGAACTTGCGACTGAAGCGATTGAGAACAACCAACGACTAACTCTTCCTGAATTGGAGATCGCATGATCGCAAAACAGGGAATGGTATATCTCGTTGGCGCCGGACCGGGCGATCCGGAACTGATGACGTTAAAAGCTGCTCGACTTCTGTCCGAAGCAGACGTCGTCATTCATGATCGGCTCATTCCGTTGGAAGTGCTCGATTGGTGTCGAGACGACGCTGTGAAAATTGATGTCGGAAAGTATCCTGAACACCATCGCGTTTCCCAAGAAGAGATCAATGAGCTGCTGGTGGAGCATGCATCCAAAGGCCAAATCGTCGTGCGTCTCAAAGGCGGCGATCCGTTTGTGTTTGGACGTGGCTTTGAAGAGCTAGAAGTTTGTCGTGATCACAACATTACGTGCGTCATCGTGCCCGGCGTCAGCAGTTCCATTTCGGCTCCGTCGTCTGCCGGGATTCCAGTGACCTCACGCGGCGTTGCCCGATCGTTTGCTGTAGTCACCGGCCAAACTGATCCGCGTCTTGGGAACTATGCGTTCGATTTCGATGCTTTAAGCCGCATGGACACGATCGTGCTTCTGATGGCTCGTAAGAACCTCGCAGAGATCGCTGCGGGGCTTGTTGAAGCGGGTCTCGATCCCAACACACCAACAGCCAGCATCGAGAATGCGACTTGTGTAAATCAGCGAGTCACTGCAGGGACCGTTTCGACCATTGCCGAAGTCGTCAAAGCGATTGGCATCGACAGTCCGATGGTCACTGTTATCGGAAACGTAGCTGCGATGGTGGATCAAGAATTGGTCGAATTGCCTGAAGTCCGTGCTGTACTTTCTTGAAGCAGCGAAATCCCGTTGGCTATTTAATCCAATTGGCAGAGCATTCGCGGTTACCGCCACCAAGTTTCAACGCTCGCCGGTCACGTCCCACTTGCTTTTCTCAACTAGTTCATGAATCGATTTTCCCCATCGCGACGGGTCGTGATTGTGCTTGGCAAGTATGCTTAAATCCAAGGCACACTTGGTCGTATTCAACGAGGGAGAAACCACATGCACGTGGCCATCGGCTGGTGACCTAATTAGTCTCGAATTGATGTAAAGCCCTTCGCCCATCGGCAATATTTTTGACGGATACTCGCCAAACATGAGTAATGCGCCCAACGGCCTATCTTCCTTGTTCAGAAAAACATGCACACAAGCTCTAGGGAGATCAGCGGTCGCTTTCACATCAGTGCGAATAATCGTGACAGCCTCTTCCGGGCGATTCAGATACGCATAGGCCGATATTGCCACAGCAAATGCAGTCAGCACCAATACAAGAGCTCTGATTGTGAACTGGAAACGCATTATTTCTCCGGATTCAGAATCCCTTCGATCACGGATTCGAAATTCTTCTTCAGCTCTTCGTAAGCTTCACCCGTCGCCGGTCCAGAAAAGCCTTGATGAACGGCGATGATTTTTCCTGATGCGTCGGCAAAAATTGTGGTGGGGTAAGAGCGAACTTCATCGATGACGGTCACGGCCCTCGAAGCAATCTTTTTGGAGGACTTGCCGCCGATCAGGACTGGATGGTCCAGTTTGTGACGGGCCAGATATTTTCGAACCTGATCAGCATCGCGTTTCGCGTCCCCAGTCAGTTCGAAAGCGATTCCGACGACAGACATCTTGTCGCTGTATTTCTTTTCAAGCTGCGCGAGATACACGGCAGCGTCATGGCAATTGGGGCACCAGCTGCCAAAAATGTGCACGATGCGAACTGATGCAGTGAAACGTTCATCGTCCAGTCGCGTTTGCTGACCATCAAGATTTGGAAATGAAAGTGCATTGATGTTCGCTTTGGTAGCCGTCGTAAGTTCGAAACCGTCAGGAAGTGTCGCTTCCTTGTCCCTAGTCGCTGTCCAGGTTTCGTGCCAAGTGTTCGAGGACCAGAAATCTCCCGTGATCGAACCGTCATCTTTGAGCTTGGCTTTAAATAGAAACGCATGAGCCCCATCGAAGCAGCTCAGCTCCAGCTGGTCGTCGACAATTGATCCTGCAAGAAAACGATAGTCGCCAGTCGTTGTCAGAAAAGTGCCTTCGATCGCGCCAGATTTCGGATCGGATTTGAAAATGCCAACCGCCGGATCTTCGCTGCTCTCGAATTTGACTTTCCAATAACCGTCGAATTTCGAAACGTCATTTGATGGTTTGGTTTTTTGGTCTAAGGACTCACTTGCACTGAAGGCCATCTTGACCCACTTGTTGGCTCCTCGACGCTTTTTCCATGATCCGACCAGCATCGCTTTCGAAATGTCAGTTTTGGGAACGCGTTGAATCGACAGCTGTGAATCGTAATGATCGATTTTTAGGACAAGTGATCCACTTTCCTTCGATTCGATCCGTGGGATTTCGATTTTCTCGGTGCCGTTAATCAGGTTGCCTGACCATTTTCCGTTCGATTCATCCAGCTGCAAGCCAAAACGAATTGGTCCACCCGGTGAGTCGATGCTTCCGTCCCAAAGGCCGGTTTGGGCCAGGCAGGCAGGTGATGACGCCCAACTAGAGGCAATGATAAAAGCAGCGAGAAGTACGAAGCGTAAACGAAACATGGGCGGCACCTTAAGGATTAGATGCCGCCCAGTTTAATCGATTACTCGTTCGCTTGCGTTGTCGGCTAACGAACAACTTTCTGAACTTCTTTTCTGACGCGAACGTTTGTCTGCTGAGCAGTCGCTCGGCGTTGGGCAGAGGTTGCACGATCGGCTGACGGCACATTTCTGACAACTTGAGTTGTCGTCGATTGGGCTGGTTGAGCATTCGCTGAACAGACTCCACTCGAACACCCACCGCTTGAACTGCCGCAGCTTGGTGAGGCAACAGGTGCTGAAACCGGTCCGCCACTGATGATCTGTCTGGACGCGAAACCGCAGCTGCCATCGCAAAGCGAATCGCTGCAACCGCAAGGCGTCGAAGAAGCATCGCCGCTGCAGAACCGTGAACCGTAGAGTCCGCGAATCATGGTTCCCGGCTGCCAACAGAAAGGACGGCATTTGGATGCACCACCAACGAATTGCTCCCCGCAGCAAGGATCCATTGCGTCTGGAGGAGTACTGATCCATTCTCCCATGTAGGCTTCGCCGCAGCCAGATCCGCAAGTCATGCGACGTCGTGCATTTCTCAACGCATCGATCGGTCCATTTGCAATGTACCGTGTGGCCGTTCCGCATCCACTGCAATCATTGCAGCTCATGTTTGCGCAGCCGGGGCCAATTGGGCCCATCGGAGCACAGCAGCCCGAAAAAGAAATTGCAGTCAAAAAGAATGCCGTCGCTAGACCAAGACAAAGCTTGCTCATATCGTCCCCCTGACTTGTTTCCAAGCCAATAATTAAAGCAAAAGGTTCACCGTCACGACTCATCTATCGGCCTTAGACTCAACAACGATCAACAAAAACCTTACAATTGTCAAACTTTAACAGGCTTTAGTGCGGTGCAATCGGAGCGATAAAGAACCGGAATCCTATGAGTAATCAAATGGAAAGCAAAATTAAGTTTTTGACGTTGGTGGCACTGATGCTACTGTCGCTTTGCGGCTGCTATCAGGATCCAGTTCGCGCCAAATTGATTGGAACGTGGGGCATTGAGCACGGTGCGAAACTAACAGAGCGTGTCAATCAAAATCCGGAAAAACCCGGCGAATCAACTGATCTGGGCGAGAGAATGGTGCTGGTTTTCTATGCCAGCGGTTCGCTCCGGACGAATACCCGCATGGGAGAATTAAATCGTGAAAAGAATGGTTCGTGGAACGTGGTCAAATTTGACGAAGAGAAATCAAAGATGAAGATTCGCTGTGAATTGATGGGGCAGCAAACCGAACATGAAGTTCGATTCATCGAAGAAGATCTGATTCGACTGGTGCCACCGAACATGGCAGGCACGAAGTCGAAGCTGACCTTTCGACGAAAGTGACAACACAACATGGCAAAGGACTTCCATGTCGATCTCGAAGACGATTTTTCAATTTGGATTTACAACACTCGCCGTTGGCTCCGCCCTGTTGATCTCAGGCTGTGCTGAACCCGCTGCTGAGAAAGCATCGGATCTGCAAAGTACTCCGCAGGTTCAATCGACTGTCCCGGCAAAGCAAGTTGCGGTCGATAAAGCTGACGCTCCGCATGAATTGGTTGGCGTTTGGATGGGATCCGGAAGGCTCAATGAAGCTTCGCTCGTAACGGCTATCGAAGGGCTGACTCCAGAAACCCGACGACAGATCGAAGCAGCAGCGGCGTCGTTCTTGGCCACAGACATGGCCATCGAATTCAAAGCCGATGGCCAGATGGAATCGGCCGTCGAAGTGACGAGCCTATCCGGGCAGCGTGAATCCGGTGAGAGCATCGCGACTTGGGAAGCAGCTCCCACGATAACCTCGGGCGAATACCGAGTCAGTTCGGTGGAAATCCAAGCTGACGGATCAAAAGTTTCCGATTACAAGACGTATCGAGTTTCCGCAGACGGACGCCAATTGGTTTTACTCGTTGATTTGCCCGGTCTGCTAGGGCAATGTGGGCCACAAATCGTTTTCCAACGGCAGAATGAAGCTCAGAGCGTCGCCAGCGAGTCTGGCGGAACGTTTCGGTAGAACAAAGGTGGCACACAGGCTGCATCGCTACGTTTCTGTTTCGCCGCGGGCCATCACGACTTGTCCAGTCCGAACCGTTTCGATGATTTCGAATTGCGAGAGCATTTCGAGCGCTGAATCGATGATCGGCGATTCACCAATGATCATTGCGATCATCGAAGTATGCGTCAAATCGATCGTCCTTCCATCGAAGTGTTCGATGATGTTGATGGCGTCAGTTCGTTCCGCCTTGGGAACGAGAAACTTTGCCATGATCATTTCTTTGGCAACCGAGTCATCTGAAGTGTGCTCATAGCAGTGAATCACATCAACGAGCTTATTAACCTGTTTGATGATTTGTTCAAGGCCTTCTGGAGCACCGGTCATTCCAACGGTCATCCTTGCGAAATTGCTGTCACGGCTCTCCGCAACGACCAGTGAGTCGATGTTGAAGGCTCGTCTGGCAAACACTTGGCAGATCCGCATTAGCACACCAGGCTCGTTCTTGGTGCGAATAGAAAGTGTGTGCCGGTCAGGGCGAGAGAATGTCGAGACTTTCTTTTCAGTCGTGTCGATCGTTTGTGGCATGATTCTGGATAATTGGTTTGGGTGTTGAGTTGCGTGTAAAAGTCGTCGTGTCAGCTCGAAAGAAATGCCTCTATGTTGAGCCAACAGGCTTGGCGAGCTTCGTTGTTGGAGGCTCGGTCAACATGTCTTCCAGCGAAGCACCCGCTGGAATCATTGGGAACACGTTTTCATTTTTGACGCACTCAGCGTGAATCAAGATTGGGCCGTCATTGTAAGCCATTGCTTCTTCAATCTTGCGGCTCACGTCCGCCGGACGCTTGATGTTGACGCTGGGGATGTCGTAGGCGGCGACCAGTTTGCAGAAGTCAGGATTGCCTTCGAGGTTCACACCCGATTCGCGATCTTCGAAGAATAGTTCTTGCCACTGGCGAACCATGCCAAGGTAATGATTGTTTAGAACCACAATTTTGATGGGTAGTTTGTGAATTTGAGCCGTCGCCAATTCACAAAGCGTCATTTGGAAACCCCCGTCGCCGCTGATCGAGATCACGGTTTTATCTGGGTTGCCGAGCTGAGCTCCGATCGCGGCAGGGAAGCCAAATCCCATGGTTCCCGCACCACCCGAAGAGAGCCAGCAATACGGTTCATTGGTTCGGAAGAACTGAGCCGCCCACATTTGATGCTGACCAACATCGGTCGAGACAATCGCGTCGCCGCCAGTTTGATCGAACAGCTCTTGGATGACTTGCTGCATTCGCAAGCCGCCCTGCTTTTTGTATGTAAGAGGGAATTTCGTTTTGTAGCCGTCAAGCTTTTTCAACCATGGCTCAGTCGACAACGACTTGATCTTTTTGTTCAATAGCTGCAAAGCAGTTTTTGCATCACCGATAATTTGCACGTCCGGGCGAATCATTTTGTTCATTTCGGCCGGATCGATGTCAATGTGAACGATCTTCGCGTCGGCACAGAACTTGTCAGCTTGGCCGATGATGCGGTCATCGAATCTGGAGCCGATGTTCAGCAGCATGTCGCATTCGATCATTGCTTTGTTCGCGTACGCCGTGCCGTGCATTCCCAACATCCCAAGCGAAAGCTCATGTGTTTCTGGAAACACGCCTTTACCAAGCAACGTCGAAGTCACGGGGCAACCGAGCGTCGTCGCCAATTCCATCAGTTCCTTGTCAGCACGCGAGATCATGCAGCCTTGACCCGCAAGGATCACAGGTCGTTCAGCTCCCTTGAGCAATCGCGCGGCTTCCTCAACAGACGTTGTATCGATGTCGAAACAGGAATCCGGGTTGTACCCAGGCAGTTCAAACGGAGGGTTCAGGTCGCCAGTGAAGTCTCCCGACGAAACGTTTTTTGGAACGTCGATCAAAACCGGTCCCGGCCGACCCGTCGTCGCGATGTGATAAGCTTCGCGAGCAACGCGAGGAAGATCGTTGGAGTCCTTAACGAGATAGTTGTGCTTTACGACCGGAATCGTGATGCCAAAAATATCGGCCTCTTGGAAAGCGTCCTTTCCTAGCATCCAAGTTACTTGCTGGCCACAGATGACGATCATCGGAACTGAATCCATCATGGCCGTCATGAGTCCAGTGACCGTGTTTCCAGCGCCCGGACCAGAAGTCACCAAGACTGCAGCAGGCTTTCCGGTCGCACGCGCGTAACCGTCTGCCATGTGCGTCGCGCCCTGCTCGTGCCGGACGAGGACGAACTTCAGGTTGGTTTCGATGGTTTCTAAAGCATCAAAAATCGGAATCGCGGCTCCACCGGAATATCCAAAGATGTACTCGATGCCCAGATCGTCGAGTGTTTTAATTAATGCTTGGGCGCCGTCCAATTGACTGCTCATGGTATTGTTTTGAGTTGAAGTTTGTTGTTTTCGGTTGAAGTTGGCTTTTTTTCGCCATGTTCATCTCTGAACTTGACTGATTTTTAGCAAAGTTGTCGATTGGATCGAGCTTTGTTAATTGAATTTTGCAATAAATATGCGAAATGTCCATATCAATCTTGGTTGTGCTGTCAAAAACTGACGTTTTGGAGCAACGATTCCTTAATCTGGAACGTCCTTCACCCAGAAGGGTGGTTTATCGTGGATATGCTTTTTGAGTCTATCCGGCGTTCCAAGACAAAGCTCTTTCAATTCCTCGCTAATCGATCATTGGGGCGACACTATATAGCGAAGTTGTTTTCTGTGCGACTCTAGTCGTACCTCTGACATCTGATAAAAAGTCGGGATGCCAAAAAACACAGTCCACGTTTTCGATTTCCTCGAGCAAGATTCGACTCAAATTGACGGTGGAGTCTGCGCGCTATTTGGAAGCGAACGATTCCTTAAGCAACTTGCCGCGAACGCGATTTCCGCCGACGGAAATGAGTACTCGTTAACGCGGCTCGACGGACCGACAGCTCAATATTCGGAAGTCATGGACGAGCTTGCAACACAGTCCTTGTTCGGTGGAGGTGGGCCAAAGATCGTGCTGATCGATGATGCCGATAGCTTCGTGAAACAGTATCGCGATCGGCTGGAAAGCGTCGTCGAAGCCAAGCATCGAAATCTGTTGGTGATGCTGGTTGATTCGTGGGCGGCCAACACTCGACTTTATAAATCAATCGACAAGCACGGATTCCAGATCCGCTGCGACGCGCCTGTTCAGGGGCGTTCCAAGAAGCCAGACGTAAAGCGGATCAGTGCGTGGTTGGTCGATCGAGCCGAAAAAATGCATGATTTCAAGCTTCCAGTCAACGGTGCATCGCTGCTGATTGATCTGGTTGATTGTGAGTTTGGTCGGATGGATCAAGAGCTGCAAAAGCTGGCTCTTTACGCGGACAAAAACAAGAAAGTCACCATGGATCAGGTGGCGAAAGTGGTCGGCGGTTGGCGAACCCAAACGATGTGGGAGGCGATCGCGGCAGCCTGTGACGGCGATGCAGGGGAAGCAGTTCGTTTGCTGGATCAATTGTTGAAAACGGGCGAGCATCCGTTGGCCCTGTTTGGTCAGCTTTCGTGGTCACTTCGCCGATACTCAACGGCGACCGAAATTGTGCTGCGTCAGGTCCGCCAAGGCAAGCGTCCTGATCTTTCATCGGCGGTGAGTTCAGCGGGCTTCAAGCCTTGGGGCGGCGAAGTCGATTTGGCTCAGGATCGTCTCAAGCAATTGGGGCGGGGCAGGGCGGCTCAGATTCTCGATTGGCTCAACGAGACCGATGCGGCACTCAAGCGGACCCACACATCCGAGCATCGCGGACGGTTGGCTCTGGAAAAGCTGTTGATAAAGATGAGCCGCGAATTGTCGCCAGCGTAAATCGGCAGAAGCCTCACCTCTCCCAGCCAATCGACTTATACCGATTCCATGGATTGTGACGAGTAAATGTCGTGTTGGAACTTCGATTCGCCAACGCAACCGGCTTTATTGATTCATCACTATCGTTTTTGCAGCCCAACAGGGAATGAGACGATAGAAACAGCGTGTGCCGTTGGTGGATGCTGAGAATCCGTTTGGTGGATTTCAGGTTGGAAAACGTGTTTTTCACAAATTCATTGACACCCAAAATTGCCCGCAACTATAATTTTTCAGGTTGGGGTGAGTTCCTTTGAGAGCTTTCCTTGATCTACGGACGATCATCCAATTTTTGATCCCGAAGCAGTGAATCTGTAGTACAGTTTACTTGCCCGGTACAAAGTCCCATAACTCCCGGCGTGATGAGCTTCAAAGAGGAAAAGTAATGAAAAACCTGGTTGGAAATGCACTGACGGTTTTGATTCTGTTGATGAGCTGTTTCTTCTTCGCGGCAGCCCTGATGGTTGGTGCTGCACAGCGAAACTGGAAAGCGGAAGTTACCGCGTTGCAGTCACGAGCCGAAGCGGCTGAACGCCAAGTCAACGACGCCAAGAGTGCGACCGGTGATCAGATCAAAGAGATCGAACGTGAGAAAGTTGCCCGTGCACAGCAGCTCGCCAACCTGTTCTCTCAGAACCGCCAAATCAGTCAACAACTTGAAGAGCGAAACAAGGCTCTCAAAGTTGAAGTCGAAACAAACCAAGAGCACCTTGCCCGTTTGCGTGAAGCAGAAGCTCGACTTGCTCAACAGGACAAAGAGCTTGCGGCAACCAAAGCACTCAACACCGATCTCAAGAACAACATCACTGAGCAATTCGCCAAAGTTAAAAACCTGACTCAGGAATCTTTTGAACAGCAAACAAAGCTCGACGCACTTGAGCAAACAATCGGTGACCTCAATGCATCGTTGGCTGGCAAGTCAAAAATCATGAACGCGATTGGTGTGGATGACAACTATCGCACCAAGGACATCGTTCCAAAGCTCACCGCAACAGTTGCTGAAATCGGCGACAGTCGCGACACATTGGCCATCAAGCTCGGCTCTGATGACGGTATCCGCATCGGTCACGAGTTCGACATTTACCGTGGCAAGCGTTTCATCGGCCGAGCGAAGGTAACCAAAGTCCGACAGGATGTTGCCGTTCTCAAGTCGATCAGAGGGCTCATGCAGAGTCCTGTTCAGGAGGGCGACTATGTCACAAGCCAGCTCTGATTTCGGTGACTTCGGCGGAGCGATCGAGTACGACGGCACTCAACCTGCTGACGACATGCCTCAGATTGCTCCTGCTCCTGTTTACCGCAAGAAGGGCATCAACATCTACACATTGATGCTGATCCTTTCGCTGATCTTTTTGACCGCAGGCGCTATTTTGCTATTCACCAATTTGGGTGGTTACCAGCTTTAGGCTTCGCAACGATTTCAATTCTGACCAACTTTGAACCCGCAAAATGTCTGATATCCCCAGTGACTTTGATGTTCCCGATGACACCACGGAAGTCGGTGAGACTTCCGGTGAAATGGTTCGTCCGGAAGCGCCGCAACGTCCCTGGTACCAGCTGGATCTATTTAACACGCTGCTGTTGATTTCGTTTCTGCTGATCACTCTCTCTTCCATGCTGTTGATTTGGCACCTGATCGATCGATACGGATCCATCACCGACGCTCCTTGGAACGTATAGCGGTCTACAATGCTTCGATTCTTTTGCGACTGAGCCCATTGATCTGATTAGATCTGTGGAGCGACTGCTGTTTTATTGGTACACTTACTCTGTTGGATGGGACGGAGAACGAGCAAGTGGACAAACCAATTGGTGATTCGGAACACGCTGATCTGGCGTCTTTGCAGGCAACTGCACAGAAGATTTTGGACAACATCAATTCGGTAGTCTTGGGCAAAGAGTCTGTTTCTCGGCTGTGTGTTATCGCATTGGTGGCCGGCGAACATGTTCTGCTGGAAGACGTGCCCGGCGTTGGCAAAACGTTGATGGCCAAAGCAATCTCTCGCAGCATCGACTGCAACTTCAGCCGGATTCAATTCACGCCCGACCTGTTGCCCAGCGACATTCTTGGAAGCTCGGTTTACAACACGGAAAAAGGCTCATTCGTTTTCAACTACGGAGCCGTTTTCAATAACTTCGTACTCGCAGACGAAATCAATCGTGCACCACCGCGAACTCAATCAGCCCTGCTAGAGGCGATGAGTGACAATCAGATCAGTGTTGATGGCACCACCTACGAGCTGCCGGATCCCTTTATGGTCATTGCGACTCAGAATCCTTTTGAATTCGAAGGCACCTACGTTTTGCCGGAAAGTCAGTTG
This sequence comes from uncultured Pirellulaceae bacterium, assembly GCA_964582025.1. GTDB lineage: Bacteria > Planctomycetota > Planctomycetia > Pirellulales > Pirellulaceae > Mariniblastus. The sequence goes on from CAZORS010000006.1 coordinate 40,018, forward strand.
GACCGTTTTCTAATGCGGCTTTCGATGGGCTATCCAGACCGTAGCTTTGAATCGCGGATCATGATGAATCACAAAACCGGTGAACCGGTTGAGAATCTTTCGGCAGTTTGTTCCATCGAAGGTATCTTGCAAATTCGTGCTGCCGTAAGAGAGGTTACGGTGGAGGAATCGCTGGTCAAGTACATGATGGACGTTGTCGGTTCGACTCGCGAGTCGGCTGACATTAGCGTCGGAGTTTCAACCCGAGGCGCATTGGCTTGGTTTCGGGCAATTCAAGCAATGGCGTTTTTGGATGGGAGAGACTACGCGATCCCCGACGATGCGAAGGCATTGGCCGTTCATGTGCTTTCACACCGAATCCAGTTGCGGGGTGGTTTTCAAGGCGCAAGGAGAGATGAATCGGAAGCCGCAGTCATCGAAATACTGTCGCGTCATTCTCTGCCAGGCTAATGAACTGCTTCCACTGAGCCATCACCAACTAAGTAAACGATTCAACTGATTCAAGATGGCCAGAAAAAAAACACCGAAAGATCGCCAGTGCAAACTGACGCCCGAGGGCTGGGTTTACCTCATCATCGTCAGTTTCATAGCTACCGGTGCCGTTTTGCGCAACGTCAATCTGTTGATTCTCGCAACAGGCATGTTGATCGCGCCGCTGATTTTCAACTGGCGAGTTTGTATGGCGAATCTTCGTTCTCTGCGCGCCAAACGCGTCATTCCGGAGAGAGTCCATGCGCTAACGCCAGTCAACATTGCGTGGCTGTGTGAGAACGACGGCGGTCGGCTAACGGCAAGAAACTTGATTTTGCACGATCGAATTTTTGACAGCTCCAATCGCAATCGCCCGAAAGGCCTGCTGCGAAAAATCGCCAGACAAGTTGAATCGATGTTTCAAGTTTGGAACTTCGAGCAAGACTACGCACACATCAGTTTTCAAAGCGTCTCCCGATTGGACCCAAATATCACTACCTACCAGTGTATGTTTCCGGGGCGTGGCAAATACGAAATTGGACCGGCGGAATTGAAAACTTCGTTTCCGTTTGGGTTGGTTGCTTGTCGTGTTCCGTTGAACAAAAAAGACTCAATCCTTGTGGCTCCGCCATTGGGAACACTGCAGCCGACTTGGGAACGCAGAATCGACTCGCGGGAAGTTGGCGAGCAATCGCGAATGCGTCGTCGCGGTCTTGAACAAGACGAATTTTACGCGATGAGGAAATGGCGGTCAGGTGATAGCCGCAGGAATATTCACTGGCGGTCAAGCGCTCGAATGGGCTTTCCGATGGTCAAACAATTCGATCAACCGAACGATCGAGATTTCGCGTTGCTGCTTGATCTTCACAGTGACGACGAAATAACGAGATTGCAGTGTGAAGTCATGCTAAGTTTTGCTGCAACCGCGTTGTCGCAAGCTTCCTCCGACGTTCGTGGTCAGCTGGGAGTTGCGCTTTGTGGCAAGGAGAATCATTTGATTTCTGGTCGTCAAAATATCGCGACGAATCACAACGTGATGCGTCGACTGGCAGTCGTTCAGCCTACGGACTTTCCAGAAATTGAAGCTTCCGCGATTGAACTAGCCTCACAAATCAGCGCCGGCACGCCACTGTTTTGCTTCAGCACTCGAGCCGAACCGGCTTGGCTGAATTCAAATGGAAACGTGAAAATTAGTCCTGCGCTAAGTGCCATTCGTCATCAGGTGAGATGGGTCAGGGTGGATTCAGATGAGTTCAACGAGCTGTTTTCGCTGGAGGAAAAACTTCGTTCACTTCCTGAAAAATCAAGGGAGGTTGCCGTATGACCAACCGCCGAGTCCTGCAAATTTTTCTAATGGCATTGGTTCTGACCAGCACCACGATGTTGTCGGTGAGCATCAGTCATCTACATTTGATCCCGCTTACAGTCGTAGCGATTGTTGGCGCGTTTTGCATGACGGATTTGTTGCAATGGATTTCGGTCAAAGGTTGGATCGCAAACGTTCTGTCTTTAGGAATCCTGTTTTACTCAATGTTTGAGTTTTACCCGGCGGATAGTGCTGGGAAGCTGATTGCCGTTTCCAAGTTGTTGGTCTACTTGCAAGCGGTGTTGCTGTTTCAGGAAAAGACTCCCCGGCTTAATTGGCAGATTATGGTGCTGAGCTTGCTGCAGGTGGTGATTACCACAATCTTCAGCGTCGGATTCGAAGGTTCCATTCTGTTTTCGGTGTTTTTTATTGTTGGCGCGATCACGCTAGTCTTGCAGAACGCGTTTTCCAATGAATGCATGCTCGAGCAACGAAACGAATCGAGTGCTGATACTTGTCAGCGAATCGACTCTGAAAAATCACCAGTTCGGCGGCTTGCGTTTTGGCGGCACGACCCTCGGCCGGCTCCGAAGATCACATCACTTGAGTCGCTGCAAAAATTCAGGATTCGACCATTGGCAATTTTGCCAGGTGTGTTGTTTGTCGCAACGTTGTTCTCGCTATTTTTGTTCCTGACGGCGCCACGCAACCCGGAACCGTGGTTCAGTCCGATCACATACAAAGTCCAATCGGCGGGCTTTACCAAGGAAATGAACTTGGAAGAGACCGGTAAGGTCAACGGATCGAACCGGAACATGTTTGAGGCTAAGTTTACTTCTAACGACAATGATTCCGAACCGATACGGCTTGGCGAGTTACCCTATTTCCGCGGAATCGCACTTTCCAATTTGACGTTTAAAGACGGCAAAACGAGCTGGAATGCCGCCTATGAGCGGATTAGCAGCAACACTTATCAGGCAATACAGAACGTTCGGATTGACGTAGGAAACCGACTTGCTGTGATGCAGGTCACGATGGAAAAGTCGGCTGAGCCAATGTTGTATACGCCGATGCCGGCGGGTATCGCCAGAAATACATCGGGGAAGCTGAAGTTCTGCCACGAAATTTCAGCTTTCACGCGTTGTCGCGAGAACGAGAAAGTCGATTTCGCTCCCTTTGGCTACGAGCTAATGATTCCATTGGACGGAAAGAACAACCCAGCGAAGGCTTGGCCCTATGTTGCCAACACAAAAAGGTATTCAAACAATCCAATGTCGGACGACCCTGCGCAACAACGCTGGCTGACTCGGATGGATCGAAAGAACTACCCCACGCTGGTCAAGATTGCAGATTCGATCGCGGAAAAAGTTCGCAGTAACGGCGGCGGCCGTGTCGAGTTGGTGCGAGAGATTGAGAATCACTTTTTGAATCCGTCGACCTACTCCTATACGCTCGATTACACCAATGTGAATCGAAATTTGAACATTGATCCGAATGAGGACTTTGTCGCCAACTTCAAAACAGGTCATTGTGAAGCATTTGCATCGGCAATGACGTTGATGCTGCGAAGCCAAGGCATTCCAGCGCGACTGGTTACCGGGTTTCTCGGAGGCGAATTCAACGAATTCAGCGAATCCTATGTCGTTCGTGGCTCGCATGCTCATGCTTGGGTAGAGGTCTATCTGCGACGACGTGATTGCCGACTAGCCAAGCTTGAACCGTGGCAATATAAGGAAGGTGGCGCTTGGTTAACTGCTGACCCAACGCCTCCTCAGCCGGCGATTGAAAGTGGGCTGAGGACGGACGATGCGATCGAGATGGCTCGCACCGTTTGGCAAGATTATGTTCTGGGCATGGAGGCGGATCAAGGTTCCGAAGAAACGTCGCTGACAGCGACAGTAGTGGAATTTTTTGATAATTTTGAATTCGACAAACTTTCGGATCGGTTCGCAGAATCTCGGCAGTACGGACTGATCGCGATTCTTCAACCAGTGCTGTTTTTGATTCTGATACTGGCGTGCATTGTTGGCATGTTGCGCGTTCTGATTGTCAACGCGGGTTACGAGGAAGATCAACCAGATACGGCCGTCGGAAGAATCAAGCGATTCTTTGCGGATGCGATTGGATTGATCAGCTCTGATTTGCGTGAGTGGGTGATAGGTCAAGGTGCAGACGTCGCATTTTATCGTCGACTTACGGCGATCCTTGAAGGTCACAATCACGTTCGGTCCCCAGAACAAACGCATCGCGAGTTTGCCAACGAGGTTAGCTCAAAGTACCTGTCGCATCCGTCTTCAGGTTTGATTTCTGCGGTCTTGAAAGATGTCACGGAATCTTTCAACCGAATCCGTTTTGGCCTTCATGAAATCGATGACAACGAAAGATCTGAAATTGATAACCGGATTGAGGAGCTTGATCGAATTCTGAAAATTGGATCCGCTCAGTAACCCATCAACGATATCAAATCGCCGAAAAGTTCATCGATCAAATCAACGTGTTGTGGTTTCAAGACGGAATGCCATTCGCCCGGTTTTCCACTTCGCAAATGGTTCTTTGCGTTTGGTTCTCCCGGGTTGCGTTTCGTTACGTTTTTAAACGACTGTGTTGCTGCAATCTCAACGCATTTATCCAAGGATGATTCACTGAATCCGTAATGCTGAAAGAGTTTCTCGAACTGATCAGATTCATTTTCGATCAACTCTTCGTAACGCAACTCGAGCATAAGTTCATTGTCATAGTCCCACGTTCGCATTTTGTAGTCGTTGACGTAATGGCTGAAACTCTGGATTTCTACTTCCAAGCCTTCGTCTTGGGCTAGTGATCTAAGGTGCTGTTGGTAGGACTTTCCGCCGAAATCTTCACGAGCCAAATGAGCCCATTTTTCGTCGGTCCAAAGATGATAGAAGTAGCCGGAAACGATCGCGTCGCGGGGATCGCGAATCATGTGCGAGCCAACCACTCGATCAGGAGCGATTTCGCAAAACGCATCCCAGTGTTGGCTGTGATTCGAAAAGAATATCTGAGCACCTGAATCGATCGACTCATCAACCGAATTTGACTTCTGCATCTCGAGCTTAAATACCGAGGCGACTTTTTCCAGAACACGCATCAGCCAGACGGTGCCCATCTTATGATGAGCGCCGTGGTAAATGAGTTTCGGTGGTCCAGCGAAAGGTGAGATACTTCCGCGGCGAAAGAGATCGTCCAGCCAGGACATGAATCACTCCGATTTCAAAGCGATGATTCGATTGGCAACGGCTTGTTTGGAGCCTGAGAAAGTATCGAGACATTCGCCGCTGGAATCAATTATGGAAACGCTATTCTCCGGAGAGTCGATCGCCGAAGGATCATTGAGGATTATGAAATTACAATTCTTTCGTTTGAGTTTGGCTCGCGCATTTTCGAGGCCGTTATCCGTTTCTAACGCGAAACCGATCGTCCACTGTCGGTCCGTTTTTCTTTCGCCAACCTTGGCCAGAATGTCTGGATTCTCGACCAACGTGATCGTCATGCTGTTCGAATCGGTGGACTTCTTGATCTTGGATTCCGAAAACTCAACCGGTCTGAAGTCGCTTGGTGCAGCGGCGGCGATAAGGCCAACACATTCGGACCAGTGTTCCATCACTGCGTCGTACATCTCTTTCGTCGAAACGACTTCGATGACCAATGCTTCACTTGGATACTCGATTGAAACTGGCCCGGATACAATGGTTACGTCAAAACCATTTTCCAACGCTGCGATTGCTAAACAGCAACCCATTTGTCCGCTGGAACCGTTGCTTAGGTAGCGAACAGGATCGAGATACTCACGCGTCGGCCCAGAAGTGATCAGCAAACGGGGGCGGCTCACTTGAGGTGCTCCTCGACGGCGGCAACAATCGTTTCCGGATCGGCCATGCGGCCCATTCCTTTTTGCCGGCAGCTCAACCATCCTTCTTGCGGATCAACAAAATGAACGCCATCGTCGCGAAGCTGTTTGATGTTGCGTTGGACGGATGGTTGATTCCACATCTCGACGTTCATCGCTGGCGCCACAATGACCGGACCGGTGAAACACAAGTAGAGTGTGGAAAGTAAATCGTCGGCCTGCCCATTGGCCGCGTTGCTGAGAAAGTTCGCCGTTGCCGGTGCAACACAGAGCACTTTTGCGTCGCGAGCCAATTCAATGTGAGCACCCAACGGCATCGAGGGATCAAAGAGTTCTGTTGCGACAGTTCGACCAGTTAGCGCCATCAGCGTTGCGGATCCGAGGAATCGCTGTGCTGATTCGGTCATCACTGCTTGAACGCTGTGATCTTTTTGTACCAAGGCGCTGGTGAGGGAAGCCGCCTTGAAAGCTGCAACGCCACCGGTGACGGCAATGATGATGTCAATCGATGGCATGAG
>CAZORS010000006.1:46280-58038 GCA_964582025.1 uncultured Pirellulaceae bacterium
TGAAAGCTGCAACGCCACCGGTGACGGCAATGATGATGTCAATCGATGGCATGAGTGACCTCGGTTACAGCTTTGTTCTGGTCTGCATGTATTTACATGCTGTCCAAGTCGAGTTCCGGAGTCGATTCGAAGTCCGGTGAACTTCCGGTACCGATGTTGCTGTTGGCGTCCAAATAGATTTTATCCTGCAGGATCTCTTCGAGGACGAGCGACATTTTGTCCCCGCCGTTGTCTTCGACCAAGGGGCGTGAGCCTTGATTCAATTGAACGAGACGCTTTTGAATGAGCGTTGACAATTTGAAACGGCCACCGACCTTGCGAACAATTTCTTCTTCTTTGAGTGCATCGTACATAGTGTTAGGATTTCTCCGCGATTTCTGTTAGCAGCTGACAGATTTCATCGACGGTCTGCTGAACCGACGTGTTGTAAACAATGTGTTTGTAGTGCGACGACGCTTCGAGTTCGCCTTTGGCAACTTCCAGACGACGAGTCAGAGCTTCTTCGGATTCGGTGCCTCGACCTCGCAAACGACGTTCCAGCTCTTCGGTAGAACCGGGGTGAACGAAGATTGTAATTGCGTCGGGCTGAATTTTAAGGACTTTAAGGGCTCCGACTACGTCTAACTCCAGGATTATCCATTTCCCATCCCGCAGAGCCAGATTCACCGGCTCTTTCAACGTGCCATACATGTCGCCACGGCCAAAAACCTCCGTGTATTCAAGGAATTCATCCTTGTCGACGTGACTTTGGAACTGTTCTCGAGTCAGGTAGTGGTAGCTGATCCCATCGGTCTCGCCGGGGCGTCGAGCCCGCGTTGTGGCAGAGACACTTTCGCAAATCGGCAGTTTGCAGTCCTGTCGCAACTGCTTGAGGATCGTCGTTTTGCCGACTCCCGATGGTCCGGAGAAGATGATCAGCCGGCCAGCGATGACATTGCTTTCACTCATCACTACTCCACATTCTGGACCATTTCGCGAATACGCTCGATCGCAGTTTTGACTTCAACCACGTGAGTCGCAATGTCGCTGTCGTTTGCTTTGGAGCCAATCGTGTTGGTTTCGCGAAGGATCTCTTGGACAAGGAAATCAAGTTTTCGCCCGGCCTGTTTGGTGTTGGAAACCGTCTCGCGAAAGTGATCTAAATGCGTTCCAAGGCGAACTGTTTCTTCTGCGATGTCGACTCGATCGGCAAAGATTCCGACTTCGCGAATCACGTCGACAGGAGAATTCTCAATGTTGTGTTTTTCCAGCAGTGACTGGATTCGTTCGGTCAGACGTTTGGAATAGGCTTCGGCGATTTTTGGCGAAAGCTCGCGAATCGATTCGAGACGTTGACCAATCGAATCGATGTTGCCGAGCATGTCTTGCTGCATGGCGTTGCCTTCTTGGGCTCGCATCGATTCCAAATTGGAGAGCGCTTCGTTGACGGTTGCTTCTAGGTGTGGCCAGAGTTCGGCAGGATCGACGCCTGTTTTTTCAATGACTGCTCCGGGAAGCCCAAGGACGGACTCGACGCTTACGCTTTGGCTCGAACCAGCGATTTCGGAAAGCTGTAACCAATAAGCCCGAATCAGCTCTTCATTGAGTTCGAAGTTGCCTTCACCGATTGATTTTACGCTAACCCGAAGCGTGACGGTTCCGCGATGGATGCGATCACGAACGATCCCTTCAATCTTCGATTGGGTTTCAACATCGAGATCGGAGTAAACGTTCAACTTCAGATGCCGGCTGTTAACCGTGCGGATCTCGACAGATATCTGAACGTTGTCGTTGTGGAAACGGGCTTGCCCGTGTCCCGTCATACTTAAGAGCACGGAACACCTTTGATTCAAACGGTCGTGCGGAAGCTTGGCTTCCTAGAATTACTGGCCAGATTCAGCTTCGGTCGCATCGCTGCTTTCGGTTGAGCTTTCTTCTGTAGCATCGCCTTCATCGGCAGACGCATCGTCGCCAGTCGAAGGCTCGGCAGAGTCAGATCCGGTGGCATCAGCTTCACCTTCAGCGTCGCCAGACGAAAGCATCGAAGCTCCCGATTGAGGTTGGGGCTGACTATCGTACTGATCCACTTGAGCGTAAGGATTGTTGGGCTCCTCTGGCGGATTGTATCGAGCGATCGTGACCATGCAGAGCGTGATCCAAACCAGTGCACTGACAACCGTGATCTTTGTGAACGCGTCGCCTGCTTTTGCGCCGAAAGCGCTGTCTCCACCGCCACCGCCGAATGCCGCAGTCAAACCGCCGCCTTTTCCGCGTTGGATCAGGATCAAGAAGATCAGCCACAACGAGACAAAAAACAGCAGCAACGTAAGCAACGACAAACCGATGTCGGCAAGGACAGGTTGGAAGAATACGGCAATTGGAAAATCAACGGTCATGTTTTACTCGATACAGGACGCGAAAATCGCGTGAGTGAATTGAATGTTCTTAAGCCCCAGCAGCTTCAATAATTGCGGCGAAGCTGTCCGCTTTTAGTGCCGCACCACCGACGAGTGCTCCGTCGATGTCTGGGCAAGCCATCAGTTCGGCTGCGTTGGCTGGTTTGACGCTGCCGCCGTAGAGAATCCGGACTCCGTCGGCTACTTCCTGAGTATAACGGGTTGCCAGCAAGCTGCGAAGATCAGCATGGACCTCCTGAGCTTGCTCTGGAGAGGCGGTTTTACCCGTGCCGATGGCCCAAACGGGCTCATAAGCGACCACGACTTCAGCCATTTGTTCGGCCGAAACGCCTTCCAATGAGCCATCCATTTGGGACTGAACGACTTCCATCGTCTTGCCAGACTCGCGTTCTTCAAGCAATTCGCCAACACACAGAATCGGCTTGAGGCCAGCCGCCAATGCCGCGTGCAGTTTTTGGTTGATGAGTTTATCGCATTCTCCGATAACGTTACGGCGTTCACTATGGCCCAAGATCACGAATTCGCATCCGATATCATTAAGCATCTCAGTGCTGGTTTCCCCTGTGAAAGCTCCGTTGCCTTCAAAGTAGACATCCTGTCCGCCTACGGCGACTTTGCTGTCCGAGACGGCCGACAGAACACTGTCGAGGTGAACAAAGGTTGGACAAATAAGCACGTCGACTTCACCATCGCCAGCAGCTGCACCGACGCCCCGAGCTAGATCGACAGCTTCGGCGCGCTTGAGGTTCATTTTCCAGTTTCCAGCAATCAGTGGACGTCGCATGAGAATCCTCGGTGGGAGGGTTGAGAATGGCGTTAATTGAACGCGAGATTCTAGTGCTTTTGAGTGCTTTGGCTAGGTGGAAATCGCGGGTCTGGCCCCGAGAATTGCATGTGCTGTAGGCGACTGAGGCCCTCAGTCGATCACACTGGCGATTACTGTAGGCGACTGAGGCCCTCAGTCGATCACACTGGCGATTACTGTAGGCGACTGAGGCTTTCAGTCGATCATTAGAGGCGGCTGAGGGCCTCAGCCTACTACGAAAACTCAACTATCGGCGGTAGCCGCGGTAACTGCTGGAAGGCTTTGGGTTTCCGCGATAGCCGCGTTGAGCACCATAGCCACGGTAAGCGTCACCTCGATAGCCTCGAAACACTCCAGAATAGCCGCGAGTCATACCCGAATAGCCACGTTTGCCGTAGCCTCGGTAAGCATCTCCTCGGTAACCGCCAGAGCGATCACCAATCGGCATATTTCGAATCGCTTTAGGTGATGTCCATTTGGTGACATCGGGTCGTTCTGAACTCGCATCAGCAATCGATTCGCCAGCAGCTACCCGAGGAGCGGCTTTGTAAGCCGCCGGCTTGTATTTCTCCTCGCAACCAGCGACACACAGCAAGCAAAAGATGCATGTTATGGCGATTGAGTTTTTGTGAGATGAGTGAGTCAACTTGAATCCAGTTTTTCGTGTCAGACGGTAGCTTACATCGTCCAATGTTGAGACGGGAATTGAACGCAAGCCACGGAATTTATCAACCGAACTTGCGGCCCAACATTCAATGTTGTTTGACGCCTCAGATTAGTCAAGCCCTTCCCAGTCCGCAAACTCGATGTTCATCAATTTGCCAGTACTTTCGTTACGACAGGCCGATAAGGCATGAACCTCAATCGGTTCAGCACGATGCAGCAGCATGCCAGCGGTGTCGAATAGAGATATGACACATTGAATGCAGGCTGAGGGTCAAAAAACCCAAAGCCACATAAATGGTGTTCGGTTTTTGTCCACGCAAATGGATGGTGTGGCCCGAATGCCTAGAGAGCTCAGATTTCAGCGCAAATTTCAAGCCTCATCCAATCGTTGGGTTAAACCCTGACTGACCGGAGCTGACGAGGCGGCCGAAAAGTTCAACTTCGTTGGATGGTTTGAAGTGAAATCGAAAGTTCAAAACTCAAGGAGACGAGTCTCAATGAACATTAAGTTAGCTTCTGTAGTGCTATTTTGTAGCGTTGCAATGAGCTGTAGCGTCAGCGAAGGTCAATTGCTTGACCGGATGCTGTCTCGAGTCGGTTGTACAGCCTGTGAAACTGCAAGTGCATGTGACACAGGATGCGATTCAGGTTGCGGCGGAGAAATTTTGTCTGGCGGTTGCGGTGCAATTGATTCATGCGGCTGCGGCGGCGGACCAGGCATTCTTGACAAAATTAAAGATCGTTTGGCACAAGTTGGTTGCGGTGGCGGATGCCAAGCAGCTGCACCTGAGCCATGCGGTTGTGTAGAGCCAGTGGTTGAGTCATGCGGTTGCGATGCAGCTCCAGCACCATCTTGTGGTGGCGGTTGCGATGGCGGCGGACTTGGTCTGTTGGACAAACTGAAAGGTCGACTTTCATCAATGGGCAGCGGCTGCGGTTGTGTTGCTCCTGCTGCAGATTGCGGTTGCGAAGTTGCACCCGTTGTTATGGCTGCTCCATCATGCGGTTGCGAAGCTGCTCCATCTTGTGGTTGCGGTCGAGTTGGCCTGATCAGCAAGTTGCAAGGTCGTATGGCATCCGTTGGTGGCGATTGTGGCTGTGCCGCACCTGCTCCAGCACCATGTGCAATTGCGGAACCAGCACCTTGTGCAGCTCCAGCTCCAGCACCATGTGCAGCGCCGGCTCCAGTAAGCTGTGGTTGTGATGCAGCTCCGGCTCCATCATGCGGTGGCGGATTGCTTGCCCGACTTAAAGGTCGCATGGCGTCAGTTGGTGCAGCGCCGGCTCCAGTAAGCTGTGGTTGTGATGCAGCTCCGGCTCCATCATGCGGTGGCGGATTGCTTGCCCGACTTAAAGGTCGCATGGCGTCAGTTGGTGGTGGCGGTTGTGGCTGTGCTGCACCTGCTGCTGACGATTGTGGCTGTGCCGCACCTGCACCAGCTCCTTGCATGGCTCCAGTGATGCCAGCTCCAGCTCCATGTGGTTGCGAAGCTGCACCTGTCGCAGATTGCGGTTGCGAAGCTGCTCCAGTTTCATCTTGCGGATGTGAATCAGCTTGCGGTGGAACTTCACGCGGTCGACTTTCACTTCTTGATCGTCTTCGCGGGAATCGAATTCCACGCGATCGCAATGGCAAGGTACTTGGCGGCGGATGCAACAATGGTTGCAATCCTCCATGTCCAAATACTGGCGGTTGCGGTTGTGATTCTGGATGCGATTCAGGTAGCGGTGGATCTGTCGTCATGGCAGCTCCAGTAGCTTCTGGTTGTTCATCTTGCGGCGCTGCTCCAATGGGTGGCGAAGTCATCTACGGTGCTCCAGCTGCTGCGGGTGCTGTCTACAGTGACAGTTCAGTGGAGACATCTTCTCCAGTGATCACAACAGAGCCAGCAGCAGTTGAAGCCGCTCCTTCAGAGGGCGTCATCGAAGCATCTCCATCTGATGTCGATGCTGACACACCTGCTGTTGATCCTAACGCTTTCATTATCCGCAACGGAAACGTTCGCGGCTAAACCGGTCAACTTCTTCTGAAGTTCGGATCATTGCGGCCTGTTGGATTCCCGGCAGGTCGTATTTTTATGCGCTCTATGAACTGCTGATAGTGCATCCGTTGCATCACATCGCCATCTTGCGCTACTTCACAGGCTTTGAAGTGATCTCCCAAAGCACGCCTCGAGTCTGACTTGGCTCAATGAATGTTGCCGATCCATTATTGGGAGCAGCGTGAGGCTCATTCGGTTTCGGGCTCAAACCGTATTCACTTAAACCCTCCATCGCGGCTCCAACTTCCTCATTGGTTTGCCAACAGAGATGGTGCAGTCCTTCGCCTCGTTCGTCCAGAAATTTTGAAATCGGATGCGACTCGCTCAACGGTTCGACCAGTTGAAGTTCGACGTTGCCCATGTCCAAATGTGTCAGCCGCACACCGGGCCCATCAAGAACCTCGCTATACAGGAAGGGTAATTTGAGAGTATCGCGATAAAATTTGAGCGCATCTTCTGTGTTGCGAACCGCAATCGCGATATGATCGAGCTTGTTAAACATGTTGGATTTCCCCCGATGGGTTCCAGATTTTTAGTGACCAATCCGTGAAGGAAAGACAGATTACCAACACGAATTTTGAATTAGCAATTCTTCCCGGCGATGGAATTGGCCCGGAAGTTACCTCAGAAGCCGTTCGAGTCATCAAGGCCGTTGCCGAGAAACTCGATGGTATCAGCTTCACTTTTACCACACAATCTGTCGGCGCAGGCGAGTATCTTGCCAGCGGCGATCCGCTTCCTGAAGTTGCGTTCGACATTTGCAGACGCGCTGATGCTGTTTTGCTAGGCGCGATGGGGATGCCGTCGGTTCGCTGGCCAGATGGACGAGAGATGACTCCGCAAATCGATCTTCGTGAACGACTTGATTTGTACAACGGACTTCGGCCGATCTATCTTTACGCGGCTGAAGACTCGCCACTGAAAAAGTATCAGTCCGGCGAAATTGATTTCGTCATCGTTAGAGAAAATACCGAAGGCCTCTTCGCAGCTAGAACAGATCCGCAAGAACAAACGCGTGAAGAAGCAAGAGACATCATGTTGATCACTCGCAAAGGTTCGCTGCGGATCTTCCGAGCAGCATTTCAACAAGCGATGCAGCGTCGAAAGAAAGTTACCCTCGTTGACAAAGCCAACGTGTTGCCATCAATGGTTTTGTTTCGTGAAATCTTCGAGGAGGTCGCCGCCGAATTTCCGGAAGTTGAAACGGAAGTTGTCTACGTCGATGCGGCTTCGCTGTTTCTTGTTCAGCGACCTGATACCTTTGACGTGATCGTTACCGAAAACATGTTCGGCGATATTCTTTCTGATCTTGCCGCCGGTTTGGTGGGCGGGATGGGGATGGCACCATCTGGCGACATCGGAGAGGATTGTGCTGTATTTCAGCCATCGCATGGGACGGCGCCTGACATCGCGGGACAAGGCAAAGCCAACCCGGTCGCGACGATTCTTTCGGCAGCAATGATGCTTCAATGGCTCGACCATCCGGAAGTTCAGCGCGGCGGAAACATGATCCAAGCCGCTGTCCGGGCGGCACTTGCCGATCCGAGCATTCGCACTTGTGATATGGGTGGCCAATTGGGAACCCGCGAAATGGGCGATGCGATTTTGGCCCATCTCAATTAGTCCACGGAACGACGCGATGCAACTCATTGACCTAACTCTGACCATGCACCCCAATATGCCGGGAGTCGCTTGGGAACCGGCTAGGACACTGGAAGACGATGGTTGGAACGCGAGGACTTTGCATCTGTATTCGCATAGCGGAACTCACATGGACGCGCCGCTGCATTTTGGATGCGGCGATCAGGCGACCATTGAGCAAACGCCTTTAGCAACTTGTTTGACAACCGCGCATGTTGCTCGCATGATCGACCCCAATCCTTCGGCGTTGCTGACCGTGGAAGATCTTGGTGAGGTCGCTGACAAGTTTCAGTCTGGTGATTCACTACTATTGCATACCAATTGGAGTGCTCACGTCGACAATGCGAGTCTGTATCGCGATCAGTTGCCGCGAGTTTCCGAAGGCCTCGCGCAATGGTGCGTCGATCAGGGTGTTGCCATCTTGGGTGTTGAACCGCCTTCGGTTGCCAATGTTCTGGATTTGAAAGAGGTCACGCGGATCCACGAAATTCTGCTCGGCGGTGGAGTCACGATCGTCGAAGGCTTGACGAATCTTGACCGTCTTCCCGATCGCCCGTTTATCTTCGGTGCGATGCCGTTGAAGATTCTTGGTGGCGACGGCGCTCCCTGTCGAGCGTTTGCAAGCGTCGAAAATATCACTGTTCGTTCCAAGGGATCGTAAAATCGCATGAACAACGAACTTGTCCAAAATCTACCGCCCGAGTGGCCGCATGAACTGACGGGCCCGATTCGAGAAAGCTTGCTCTGCAGCGGTCGAACGATTGTTGTTCTCGATGATGATCCGACGGGAACGCAAACTGTTTACGACGTTCCCGTTTTGACTTGCTTTGATGTCGAAACGCTGACGCAGGAATTGGCTACTCAACCGCCGCTACTTTTTGTGCTGACAAACTCTCGTTCGATGACGGGAAGCGAATCAAAGCAGCTTCACCAAACAATCATCGCGGCGTTGAAGAGGGCTGCCGCAACGACCAATCGTGATGTTGAACTCATCAGCCGCAGCGATTCCACGTTGAGAGGTCACTATCCGTTGGAAACGGATGTTATCGCCGACCATTGGCCAGAACAATCCGAGCTGGTGTTGATGATGCCGTTCTTTCAGGAAGGCGTTCGCCTGACGATTTCCGGTCAGCATTACGTCGGAGAAGGTGACGCGTTAATCCCGGCTCATGAAACTCCCTTTGCGCAAGATGCTGTGTTCGGGTTCAAAAAATCATACTTACCTAGCTACGTCGAAGAAAAAACCAGCGGTAGAGTCTTGGCTGATGACATTGTTCTGATTCCGATCGAAGTGATTCGCAACGATGGTCCCGATGGTGTGTGTCAGATTCTTGATGACGCACCGGCTGGATCAGTCTGTGTTGCCGATGGAGTGACTGACAAGGATGCACAAGTTGTTGCCATGGCGGTGGGTCAAAGCTCAAGAACCATCTTGGCTCGAGTGGCTGCATCGTATGTGCGGGCTCGTTCCGGGTTGGCTCAACGGGAATTGCTCACCAAGGCCCAGCTTTCATGCGAAAGTGAAACCGGTGGCTTGGTCGTCGTCGGTTCACATGTCCCCAAGACGACTGCACAATTGAATGCACTTCTCAATGGTGATAACGAGTGCAACTCGATCGAACTGTCGGTGGATGATGTTTTGCAAGATGCGGAATCAACCGTTGCTTTGATCAAAAAACAAATTGAGGATTCTTTGGCGATGGGACAGAACGTTGTCTTGTATACCAGCCGAAAGCTTGTTGAGGGCGATGGCGATGTGGACAACCTCAAAATCTCCCAAGCTGTTTCTGGGGCACTCGTTGGCATCGTTCAGCAACTCGAAATCCGTCCTCGATTTTTGATTGCCAAAGGCGGCATCACGTCGAGCGACATTGCCACCAAAGCTCTCGGGACCAAACGAGCAATGGTTGCCGGCTCGATTTTGCCAGGCGTGCCGGTGTGGAAGTTGGGCGATGAAACTCGGTTCCCGGGCATGCACTACGTCATTTTTCCAGGCAACGTGGGCGGCGACGATGCTTTGTTGAAAGCCTTTCAAAAGTTGAGCTTCTAAACGATCGAAACAATATGACAAATCAAAAACCATTGCGGGGCGTGTGTGTTGGGGCCGGTTACTTCAGCCGATTTCAATACGAAGCCTGGAAGCGGATCGACGGTGTTGAAATTGTGGCCAATTGCAATCGTACGGTAAGCAAAGCCGAAGCGATGGCCGGTGAGTTTGGGATTCCTGCCAGCTATCCCGTTTCAGATTTCGCAAAGATGTTGACTGACGAGAACCCGGACTTCGTCGACATCATCACTCCACCCGAAACGCATTTGGAACTTTGTCGAATCGCTGCCGACCAAAGTGTCGCCATCATCTGCCAGAAACCACTGGCTCCGACCTGGAACGAAACTCAAGAGCTGATTGCGTTGATCCAGCAAAGCAACGTTCGCTGTATGGTTCATGAAAACTGGCGTTGGCAACCGTGGTATCGAGAGATCAAAAGGCTGCTGGACAGTGACACGATCGGAGACGTCTACCATTGCCACGTGATGTGCCGCATGGGAGATGGCTGGGGTGAAGACGCGTACCTTGCTCGACAACCGTTCTTTCGCGATTACGATCGGCTGTTCATTTTCGAAACGGGGGTGCATTTTCTGGATACGTTTCGGTTTCTGTTTGGAGATGCAAAATCGATCTACGCCAAAACTGCCCGGCGGAATCCCGTCATCAAAGGTGAAGACAGCGCGTTGTTGGTTTGTGAAATGAACAGCGGAGTGACGGCAGTGCTTGACGCGAACCGGTATAATGAATCCGATTCAGAAAATCCGCGTTACACATTTGGAACGGTTCGCATTGAAGGATCCAAAGGCCACTTGGAACTCGATTTCGACGGCGGAATTTCAATCAAGCCACTTGGACAACCTTCGGTACGACATCAATACGAACCGTCGACGGATGGATTTGCGGGCGATTGTGTGTTCGCCGTGCAACAACATTTTGTGGAGTGCATGTCCAGCGGAAACGAGTTCGAAAGCACTGTTTCCGATTACGCTCATTCAGTTCAGATGGTTGAGGCCGCTTACGAATCGGCAGCCAATGGAAACGCAGTGACGATTCCAAGGTGTTGAGCCGTTTTGGCACTAGCCACGGTTGAATTGCCAATAACCGGGGCTAGAGCCCAAACGGCTCAATAATGTGAAGCTTTCCAGTCGCGCTGCTATCCAAAAACATGCAAAGGCGGTCTGTCCAACGCTAACCGCGGACGCTAAAAAATTTAGGCAACAAGTTCTCACTTTCAGCAAAGTTTACCCATGCCTTATCGCTACGTTTTGGTTGTTCTGACGTTTTGTCTTTCTTTGCTGCTCTACATTGACCGAGCCTGCATTTCGACTTCCAAGGATGCGATGGTTGCGGAATTCGGATTTACCGATGTCCAGTGGGGATGGGCGATGGCGATCTTTACGTTGGGCTATGCACTCGCTCAAACACCGACGGGAACTCTCGCCGATCGAACCGGCCCGCGATCTTTGCTGGGCTGTATCGTTGCGTTGTGGTCCTTGATGACTGCTGTCACGGGCATGGTGTCAGGATATACGCAATTGCTGATCGCCCGATTTATTTTTGGAGCCACTGAAGCGGGAGCTTTTCCGGGACTCGCCCGGGCGACGTTTAGCTGGTATCCAGTCAAAGAACGCGGGCTCGTTACGGGAATCAACTTTTCTGCGTCGCGACTAGGCGGAGCAGCGGCAATGTTTCTGATGCCGATGTTGATCGGCGGCGTCGGCTGGCGAGTCGCGTTTTACATCCTTGGCGGAATTGGAATCGTATTCGCATTGATTTGGTTTTTGGCGTTTCGTAACGACCCGGCCGAACATCCGAGAGTCTCCGAAGAAGAGAAAGAGTACATTCTCGCCAACCGGCAGAAGGTGTCCGGAGACGCGGGCAATCAGATTCCATTTTCCACCATCATCAAATCCAAAGCCGTTTGGCTAACGATGGTGCAATATTTTTGTAGCAACTTCACGTTCTTCTTCGCGCTCACGTGGCTGTTTCCGTATGTGAAGGAAACTTACGACCTGAATCCAAGCACGGCAGGTCTGTTGTGTGCGTTGCCATTGCTTGGCGGCGCCGCGGGAAACTGGTTTTCAGGTTTCTTGGTCGACTTCCTGTTTGTTCGCATTGGATTGGTTTGGTCTAGGCGAATACCGGCGATCATCGGATTCTC
>CAZORS010000007.1:0-3563 GCA_964582025.1 uncultured Pirellulaceae bacterium
ACTACGACCGTTCCAAAGACGATCGCACTTCGGATCTCGCGGCTGGCATCGTAGACAACTTGAATTGCGGGTCGTGGGCTCGCTAACGCATTGTTTTCTTTTAGTCGTCTGAAGATGTTTTCAACGTCAACGATCGCGTCATCGACCAATTCTCCCATGGCGACGGCGATCCCACCGAGCGTCATGACGTTGATCGTTAGCGACGTATCAAACATGTATCCGAGGAATCGAAACACGAGCGTTGTGATTACCAGTGACAATGGAATCGCAGTCAGCGTGATAAAGGTAGTACGAAAGTTTAGCAGGAACAGGAACAAGACGATGATGACCAGCAGCGCACCGATCACCAGTGCTTCACCAACATTGAAGACGCCTCGGTCGATGAAGTTCCGCAATCGAAACAGTTCGCTGTTGATGACGATGTCATCAGGAAGTGACGTTTCGACTTCGACCATAGCCTCCGCAATTGCGTCGGTCAAACTTCGAGTGTCTACATGTGGCTGTTTGACGACCGTAAAAACCAGTCCAGGCCGGCCGTTCACCGCACCGTCGCCTCGTTTGAATTCTGCGCCTTCGACAATAGTCGCGACTTGTCCCAAAAGGACTGAACGTTTTTCCGTTACCTTGACCGGTACCTCGATCAAATCTTCTACGACACGTTTTGCGTCCGGGCCGATCCGTCCCAAAATGCGGATCGGACGTTCGGATTCGCCTGTGATCGCGTATCCGCCACTTGTGTTGATGTTGCTTTCGTTGACAACACGTTCTACGTCTTGAAGCGTCACGCCATACTCGATCAGCGCCGTTGGATTGACGAGAATTTGATATTGCTTCCGATCGCCGCCCTGCAAGAACGCTTCCGCGACACCGGCAATTTTCAGCAACCGAGGCCGGACTACCCAATCGCCAAGCGTTCCCAATTCAATCTGTTGTTCCAGTTCCGACGGAAAACGGATGGTGTGCTTTTTTCCGTCAATCCTGAACGTATATTCATTCGTTTGCTCAAGCTCGATCGATTCAACGCTGGTGAGTGGCTTGGCTTCCAGCGACGAAGTTGAAACTTGCTCCCATGTCTTGGGATTGTGCCGGTCGATTGGCTTCCAGACTTTCACTTCTCCCGTCGCAACCAGCTCGGCCATCAGTTTCGTCTTGCCAATGGGAACAAGTTGCCCACCGGTTGGGCCTTTCTGTCGATACATTCCCGCGATTAAGATCTGCCCCATGATCGACGAAGGTGGTGTCATTTGCGGATTGATACCTTCAGGCAAGATGCCGGAAAGCGAAGACAGTCGTTCTTGAACCGTTTGACGGGCTTCCCGGATTTCAGTATCCCAGCCAAATTCGATATAAATCACGTTAAGCCCGGAAGTGCTTTGACTACGAACGGCTTCAGCACCATTTGCACCAAGCAAAGCGACTTCGATCGGCTGCGTGACGAGCGTTTCAACTTCTTCTGCCGCAAGGCCAGGGCAATCGGTCAGGATGATGACCCGAGGTCGATCAAGATCAGGGAATACGTCGATCGGAATGGTCGTTGCCAAATAGGATCCGTAAACCAGCAGGATCAAACTAACGATGATGACAAGGAATCGGTAGCGAAGTGAAAATCTTATAACTGCGTCGAGCATGAGTCTTTCCTTAGTGTGCGTGGACGGTTCCGTCGGCGTGGACATGAACGTCCGCACGCATTCCGCTTGCCGCCTGAGCTTTAAGGACTCGATTCAGTGACGCAGCTGAATTTTGAGCGAGATAGAAACCGGGCGTGATCGTCCCGTCGTTAGCAATCACAACTTTGGTTCGGTCTTGGTGAATCACTTGTACCGAAATTCGATTGAATAGGTCGCCGTTCTGTTGGAATACATAGGCCTCAGGACCTTCGTGGACTACGGCAGCCGATGGAAGCACGATGACGTTTTCGATTTGTTCGACCGGCACGTCGATCGAGACTCTTTGCCCTGGACGAAAACGCCAAATGACAAATGTTCGGTCGTCTTTTTTGTAAGAACGCGATTGATTGGTCAGTGGCACAAAGAAATCAAACGTGCGGCTACTTGGATCAGTCGTGTTCGCCAGATGCCGGATTTGAAATTCCTGAGTCAGCTTCGACCAGTCTTTGGCAACGTCCTCCGTGAACTCAACTCCGACGGGCCAGTTGTTTTCGGCAGCACGTGCCAAATTCGATGCTTCCTTTTTGAAAGCATGGCCTTTGATGTAAAGCGAGTTATGATTCGCTAATACGGCGAGTGCTTGACCCGATTCAACCTGTTGTCCCAATTCGACTTTTAGATCTTGAATCTCATAGAAACCAGACTCCAGCAGACCCATATTTTTGGTGAAACCAACCTGAACGACCTCCGAATTCGGTTCGAAAATATCCGGAGCGAAGATGTTAATCGTTGTCAAAAATTCCCCTGACTCGATTGCTTCCAACTGAGTTTGTGAGATCCCACGTGAAATTAAGTCCTGTCGATGAGCGTCAATTAACGCAGCTTGTCGATTCTTCTGCTGGTCAAGCTCAATGATTCGCTTTCCGGGAATCACGCCGGAGTCAACGAGGTTGCCGATTCTTGATCGCTCTCGGTCAACGATCTCGGTTTCTCGAATTGCTTTGAACAATTCAGATTGCGTTTGCTGAAGCGACTCGCTCACTAACCTGAGCGAAAATAGTTTCTCGCCGGGCCGAATGATGTCGCCTTCAAACGCATGAACTTGAGTCACGACGCCTTCAATCGGAGCGGTGATCCCGCGATCGGTAATGCCGGGGCGATCAACGATGACACCAGGAATCTGGAGCTTCTTCCAGTAGCTTTGCGGCTTGGCTGGTTTCGAAACGAGAGCGAGATTGGCTCTGGCCTCTTTGCTGAGTTTCAGAACTTTCGGTTCTTCAACGACGGGATATTCTTCTTCCGTTGCGACCTCTGGAGTCTCCTTGATCAGCAGTGGTAGCCAATTGTCACGACTAAAGTAAGCACCAACTCCGATGCCGATAAATACGACAAGGTAGGCAACGAATTGCCAGACCTTATTGCTGATTTTTGAGCGCATATCCAGATCCTTAAACACGGATCGCCCGAATGAACGGACGGACGTTGTTCCCGTTGGTAAACGAGAGGGAGCAGAAGAAACGAAAGAAAGGCGGTCGGCCTCTCAAGCGGATAACTTAAAGATGACAAATCAACCAGAATGGGATTCGCCGAAATTAGATGAGCAGTCGGCTCGTTCGTAGATAGATGTCGCAGCGGTGCCTCGAAAACGGCCCTGCACGAGTCCGTATGTGTTGACGAACTGGCTTCGAAACAAGCGGTTGCTCAATAACAAAAAACGCAATCGTATTCGAACCTAACTCCTTGGCAATCAATCGTTTCGACTGATGTTGAAGCGTGTCTTGCTGGCCGAAGTAGACCGCGTCACTGTCATGATCGGCGGGGAAATCTGGATGAAAGCCCGCTTCAAAATCGTCAGCAGGAGTTTGATCCTTCGAGTGATGGTGATCGTTCGATTGGTGGTGATCGCGGGGATGATGGTGATCGCCGGGATGATGGTGATCGCTTGAATGATGGTGA
>CAZORS010000007.1:3663-5850 GCA_964582025.1 uncultured Pirellulaceae bacterium
ATGATGGTGATCGCTTGAATGATGGTGACCGCCGGAGTCATGATGGTGATGCGAATGTCCAGAAAGATGGACGTGTCGGCGAGCCGAATGATTTGCGGGGTCCGAACCATGATGCGAATGCGCGGCGGCGCAGGTTGCTGCCTGATTGGCAAGCAATGCGAAGACGAGCATCGAGCGTAGGATTCGGTTGATCATTCGTCAATGTTTTCGGCAAGATTTGCGGATTACGCCAAGAATATACCACCAAAACCGTCTGGGCAATCGCTTGATTCGTTTTCAAGTTGAATTCGCTGTGCCTACTCCAACCATTTTCTAGCCAGCCATCAACGCAAAGGGCGATTCAGACTACCCAATCCTTACAAGCGGAGCCAAAACGCCTGCGTTAATCGGCAATTCTGGAACATTCGATAGAAGCATAAGTACCACACACGTCGCAACTCCTTCGACAGCAGCTTTCAGGATATGAAGCGATGCATTCAAAATGGCTCAATCTCGTGCTGCTCGCGGCGATTGCGGTTTGCGGAGGCTGCCGATCGGCATCTCAATCGGGCTCACTGGGGGCGTCCAACCCGATTGCCTCGCGCTTTGAAGCCGAAGATTTGCGATCAAGCGATATCGGTTTGATAAAAGCCATTCCAGAGCCAAAGTCAAAAGCACAGCAGACATCCTTTCGCCAAGTCGCGTTTCAGGAAGACGATTCGACAGTAAAAAACACTTCGGGGCTGATCATTGCTCAAGAGCCTGCGAACGATTACGCACCGCAGATCGACAACTCGGTTGCAACGCAGGTTTCAAGTTCAACGACGCTAATGCAACTTGAGCAAACAGCGCTCACCACGAATCCTGCCGTCGCAGAAATTCGAGCCGAAATTGAATCGTTGCGGGGCAAGCTGATGCAAGCCGGGCTGCCTCCCAATCCGAGGGTAGGCGTTAACGCGGAAGACATCTTTGAGGATGGTTCAGCAGGCCGTTACGGAGTCTTCTTCGGTCGCGAAGTGGTACGTGGCAACAAACTTGGTCGCTCTCAATCAGTCGTTTGTGCCGAAATCGACGCTGCAGAGCAACGGCTTGCTGCGGTCAAGCAACGATTGCTGACCGATGTGCGACAACGTTACTACGAATTGCTTGTCGCTCAGGAAACGGTCGCGATGGCGGAAACACTGGTCGAAATTTCCCAAAATGCAGTCGATGTTTCAACGAAGCTTGTCGAGGCCAAAGAAGCCGCGAAAACATCTGTCTTGCAATCGGAAGTCGAACTTCAGAACGCGATAGTCGTGCAGCGGCAAGCAGAAAACCGACGGGTTGCGGCTCGCAGGAAGCTGGCCGGTTTGCTGGGCGAAGCTGAGCTTTCGCTGGACCGCGTCGATGGGGACCCTCGCGAGATACTGTCGACCGACGACTTCGAACAATCGTACGATGAACTTCTCAACAGCAGCCCAGAGATCGCAGCCCTGTTTGCCGAAGTCGAACAAAAGCGTCGCCAACTCGATCGCGCAATCGTGGAACCGATTCCCAATGTGACTTGGCAAACAACGATTCAGTACGACACGGTGAGCGACAACGTAGTTGGGGGATTTCAGGTGGGGATGCCGATTCCCACACTCAATCGAAACCAAGGTGCAATCCATCAGGCTCGACATCGAATCATCGCCGCCGAACGACGTGCCGAGAAGAAAGCACTCGACCTGCGACAACGTTTAGCGAGTGCGTACGAAAGCTATCTCGACGCCAAACTTCAGGTAGACGCCTACGATGCAGAGATCATTCCCAAGGCCAAACAGACTTTGGATTTGGTCACCAAGGGATATCAGGAGGGCGAGGTCGACTTCCTACAACTGCTGACGGCCCAACGCACCTATTCCCAGATTAACCTGACTTACTTGCAACAACTACAGCAAGCTTGGCGGCAAACCGTTGCGATCAAGGGAATGCTACTTTCGGACAGTCTAAGCGAATGAAGATTGATAAATCGAACGTTATTTGCAGATGGCGTTGGTTCGAATCCAGTCAGCTCGACTATTACAACGGGAACATAAACTGCGATTTTGAAATCAGTGCGTCGCGTCGTCGATTTCGAGTCGCAAACGTTTCAATACACGGATTTGGCGACACGAGCGGTTCCGGGACGCATCGATAGGTCTGCCGCGACGTCGCTTGTTTCTCGACCGTCAATCACAACCATGCAAA
>CAZORS010000007.1:5950-49061 GCA_964582025.1 uncultured Pirellulaceae bacterium
AAATACCTCCGTCCCGCCTTTCGGTTGTGGCTCGCGTTGAGCCTTGCGAAAGTGGTCGCTGACTTTGTTGCGAGTCAACGTTCTGAGCCAACCGCGGAAGCTTCCGTTTTCTATCGGGCGAAACTTTCCGATGTTGCGAGCCGACGCGTGAAATGCTTCCTGGAAAATGTCATTCAAATCATGGGCTCGTCGCCAGCGAAACACAACGGTGACATCAAAACTCAAAACTAGATGCGTTCGGCTGCAGGTCATGAAACGCACCGGGAAAGAGCTCAACTAGCGTCCAGAGAGCCCGACTAAGAAAGCCTCGGGAAACAAAGGAAGGTTCGAGGCGTTCTTCTAACCAATCAGTGTTTGCTTTCAATTTGTTTGCTCATAAGCAAGTTGAAAGCGCGTTTTTCAATACGTCAACGTTTCGATAACGCTGGTCAAGATTCTTCCCGACACACATGCCGATCGCGTCACGCAGGGCCTCGGCTGAACTCTTTATTTACCCGGGAGTTTGACAACACATAGCCAGTAGTTTGTAAGTGATCGAATTAGTTCCTTAAATTCTTTCATGTCCACCGGCTTTGCCACGAACCCATTTGCTTGAAGCTTGTAAGACTCAGCCACATCACTTTCGGCGTCCGATGTTGTCAGGATAACGACTGGAATGAACCTTAATTCTTCATCTGCTTTGATCTCCGCGAGTGTTTCACGCCCGTCTTTTCGAGGCATGTTCAAATCAAGCAGAATTAGATCTGGACGGCGAGCGTCTTCATAAGGACTTTCATTGCGCAGAAACTTCATTGCCTCGACACCATCGGAGACCGTACTGAGCGTGTTGTATAGCTTGTCTTTTTTGAAAAGCTTGATTGTTAATTGAGCATCTGCCTCATCATCGTCGATCAGTAGAATGTCAATTGCGTCAACGCTAGACTGCTGTTGCATCGATTAATTCCTGTTTGGTTTGAAATGACGGTGCTTCTTTTGGTACCGTGAAGCAGATTTTGCATCCTTGATCGTAATTTGGGTCAACCCAGATCTTGCCGTTCCAACGTTCGGCGATACGTTGACAGATCGCCAACCCAATTCCAGTCCCTTCATACTCTTGTCGGTTGTGTAACCGTTTGAAAATGCCAAAAATTCGTTGGTGAAATTGTGGATCAATTCCAATGCCATTGTCTTCGATGGTAAACAGCCATTCGTGATCGCAGGAGTGTGCCTCAACGCGAATCTCAAGTTGTTTTTCACTTCGGTATTTGATCGAGTTACCAATGAGATTTTGAAACATTTGAGTAAGGTGTCTTTTTTCCACAAAGAGTCGCGGGAGCTTTTTTTGGTAGATCAAAGCGTTTGCTTCTTCAGATGCCACTTGTAGGTTGTAAAGCGCAGACTGAAAGCAGGCGGCAGCATCGACTTCGGCAACTGGATTTTCGTCGGCGTGCTTGGAATTAATTTTTGAGAACGCCAACAGGTCCTGAACAAGAGTCCGCATTCGTCGAGCACCGTCGATTGCGATGTGAATGTAGCCCCTGCCTTCTTCACCCAGCTGATCTCCGTATTCGTCTTCCAGTAAGTCGCAGTACGAGGCGACTTTGCGAAGTGGTTCCTGAAGGTCGTGTGAAGCGACCTGAGCAAATTGTTCGAGTTCTTCATTACTGCGGCGAACTTCTTCGTTCAATCGCAACAATTCGTTTTCACGAAGTTTGTGGTGAGTTATGTCTTTGCCTTCTGGGATTAGCCAGACGACGTTTCCCGCAGCATCGAAGACCGGTCTTATTGTGAAGTCAACCTGAATCGTTGAGCCATCAGGCGTCGGATGCGTTGCTTCGAATCCGTCCGGTTTGCCGTCGGCCGCCGATGCGATCGCACGTTGGAGTCGTTCTTGCAATTCCTCGGAGTGTTGCCACCAAGGCGTGTCGACAAACGGCAGTCCGTAGACTTCGTCGGAGCTGACTCCAACGGCTCTCATTGCACTGTGGTTAGCTTCAATGATTCGACCGTCTTTGGTCAAGACGCCAACGAAGTTTCGACAGTTGTCGATGATGCCCTGCATCTTTGCGTTTGCCTCGTTGACCGCCTTGTGGGATTTCTCTAGCTCATTGGTGCGGGAAATTGCAAGTTTATTGCTCTCTTCCAGCAATTTCTTTTTCTTAGCTAGCCGATGTGTCGTCGAATCTGCGAATCGTAGTGCCATTTTCGAGGATCGTGAAACGGAAACAAATAGTGCCAACAGCAAGCAGTCAATCAAAATACCACCCAGAAGAATCAGTATAGGTTGCGAGCTGAATGATGCAGCGCGAAATGATTTGGTGCTCCAGATGTCAAAAGTCCAAGTGCGTCCGTACAGCTCAATTTCAGAAACTTGCTTGAAACGGGGATCGGGATCGAAGTCGGGTTCTGCACTCGAATGTTCGTCGTACAAGCTTTCCTTTCCGTCCAGCAATCGAATGCCGACGTGACGTTTCTCTTTTTCCAGCGTTCCCTGCATCAGTTTGTTGACGACAAATGGTGCGTAAACTAATCCAATGAAATTGTCTTTCGCTTTGTTGTCATCCAAGCGACTACCGCCTTTATACAAAGGGGCGTAAAACAGAAATCCTGGAGTTTTTTGTTTGTCTTGAACGAGTGTGATCGGCCCCGTTATCTGGGATAAACCAGTGTCGCGAGATAACCGAGCGGCGGTGTAACGATTCTTCTCGTGTGCGATGTCCAAACCGACGGCTTTCTCATTGCCTTTCACTGGGACGATATATGAAATTGGAAAAAGCTCGTCCTCTTCATGTGCTGGATGGATTTTGAAATTAGGTCGAGTTTCGCGTTGTTGGCCCAGATAGTCTGAAGCCGAAGTTTTCGGGACAGCATGGATTACGCCGATTCCGTTAATGCCGGGATACTTGGTTTCCAAGCGAATGCCCGTGGCGAATCTTTCCCATGTTTCAAATGATACGTCATCATTCGACGCATTGATCATGGCAACGCCACTCTGCAAAGCATCCTCATAGTTTCGCAGTCTCTCCTTGACTAACTCAACAGTTTGATTCGCTTCTCGCTCAAATCTGGCCTGCGATTGGGAATCAAGAATCGAGTCGGCAAACCGCCACGCAATGATTGACAGCAATAGAGATGCCAGAATAACTGCCCAATGAAACAAACGAAGTTTTGATGCTGCTTCAAGTTTCTCGCGAACAACAACCGGATCGATAGGTGATTCATGGCTCAGGGCCGACGATTTATCTGAATGAGATGTTGTTGAATCCATGAATTGTCTACTTACGTCGTGCTGAACTATGGTCAACGTCTCTGAACTTCAACTACCTTAAATTGAGTAAAGCTTGACTTGTCGTTGTCGGCAAGGGGAGAGTGAAGGACGTTCGTAGCGAATCGGGTCAACCCGACACATTGCGTGATACTCGTTGCTTGAGGCCAAGAGGTTTCGGAATCATCGTTGATCCCTTCGCTAGCGAAATCGGAAGAGAAAGACGAGCGATACTGCCACCTCCCTTTCGCGGCTCAAGCCAGATCTGACCACTGTGGCGTTGGGCAATCTGTCGACATATTGCGAGTCCGATGCCGGCCCCCGTGTGATTCTTGGGCGAATCTAAGCGATGGAATAAGTTGAAGACTTTCTCGGTGCAATTCGGATTAACCCCAATACCGTTGTCTGACACCGATATCGTCAATTCCGTGGTGTTCTTTTTTACGGAGACGTGGATGCTGGGAGTATTGTCGCCGGTGAATGTTAAGGAATTGTTGATTAGGTTTTCCAA
This sequence comes from uncultured Pirellulaceae bacterium, assembly GCA_964582025.1. Classification (GTDB taxonomy): domain Bacteria; phylum Planctomycetota; class Planctomycetia; order Pirellulales; family Pirellulaceae; genus Mariniblastus. The sequence goes on from CAZORS010000007.1 coordinate 9,706, forward strand.
CAACTGCGTCAACTGAGCCCGATCGCCGTTGATCAAAGGCAATTCGTCGGCCGTCACTTTTGCCCCTGTCTTCCGAATTGAATCCTCGGCGGATGCCAGCACGTCTGCAAAAACTTCATTGAGATCAGTCAACTCAAACTTTGCAGCCATCGTTGTTACACGTGACAGTTTCGCGAGGCCATGAATTCGACTCTTCATTTTTTCAACACCGCCAACAATGAAGTCGATGTACTGATTTGCTGAACTGCTCAACTGACTGTGGTACTCTTCTTTCAAAAAACTGGAGAATCCACCAATCGATCGAAGAGCAGCATTAAAGTCATGGGACACGGAATACACATATTCTCGAAACTTGACATTTTGAGAACGCAAAGCTTCGTTTGATGCTACTAGTTGCCGCTGAAGAGATTCACACTTTTTAACAAGCTGATGTTTCGACATTTCGCAGACGGGAATCGGACGATCTTCATCATCTTTCAACCTTTCTGGCGCCGACTTATTGCATTCGCCTCGTTTTATCGTTGTGGTCATGTCTTTATTGTGGCAAGGGATGTAAACAATTGAACTCGCATTCCATGTGACGCTTAGTTTGGAGGTGACATTAGCCTTCGTCGGCAGAATCAATCAGACCTGCGACTGTTTCTTCCAACTCCGCAAACTCGAAAGGCTTGGTCATGAAACTGTCCGCTCCCTGATTCAGTAGCTGTCGTTTCAGACCTTTTTTGTGTATCGCAGTTAGGACGACGATTGGGATATTTTCGGTTTCTTCGTGTTTCTTCAGCAATTCAATGACTTGGTCACCACGTCCATTTGGCATGTCGTAGTCTAAGACGATCGCGTTTGCTGCGTGGAACAACGCTTCTTTCATACCGCTCTCGCCGTCCAAAGCGGAAGCAACGCGATAGCCGCTTGCCCGAAATCTGGCGGTTACAGCATTGACCAAATCGATATCGTCATCGACGTGCAGCACGAGAGGCAGGTTGCCATCCTCGATGTTGAATTTTGGCTTCCTCGGAGAATGCGGGGCATCCAAGTACAATTTTTCGAAGCTACGTTGTGTGAATACTTTGTCAATTACCTCCCGCTTTCCAGCCGGTGCATCGGTCGGCAAAGTTTGCACGTCAGTATGCGACGCGTAAATTGACTCGTTTACGGTTGATTGTGAGGTCATGGTCGTATTCCTGTTTTTCTTGGTTAGAAGTAATGGTTGGTCGAGTAGAGATGTGGTTCTAAGATTGCATGCCAATTGCCGAATCAATCGCTTCAAGGATCGCTTTCGATTTGAATGGCTTTCGGATAAAGAAGTCTGCGCCGCTATCAAGAACCTTTTGCTTGTCTCGCAAGCTGGCCGACAAGATGACGACTGGCGTGGAGGCAGTTTTAGGGTCTTCTTTCAAGTGGCGTAAAACCGTCAAGCCATCCATAACTGGCATGCGAATATCCAAAAGAATCGCGTCGGGCAGTGACTGTCTAACGGTGTCGAGACCAGTCTTACCATCGAATGCTGTTTCAACATCAAAGCCATTGCTTTCCAAGCGAGATTGAACTGCGTTGCTGACGTCTAGCTCGTCATCGATGATCAATACTCGTTTAGCGCGAACGGCTGTTTGCGACACGTTGGAGTTCGATGCAACCGATGATCGTGCTGCAGTGACTAGTTTTTCACGTTCCGTTTCGGCGTCCGCAGATATTCCAAGACTGAAAATCAAGTCAGGCAGTGACGCGCCGTAGTGATTTCGCCTAAGGCTTGCCCATTCTTTTGTCAATCTTTTTTCAAGGAGGTTAGCTTCTGATTCCGAGCTGTTTGTAAAGATCAGCCAGCGACACATGCTGGTTTGCAGAACAAGATCAAACGTCTGAGCATTGTTACGTAGAAAGTCATCGATCGAGCAAAGAGCTTCTTCTTGATCTTCGCAGCTGAACGCCCCGGGTGTGATTTCGAGGATTCTGATTTCTTTTGAATTTTGCGTAGCTGCGATCCGTTGATCTAGGTAGCAGTTCATGATCGATTCGGTCTTGGCGAGCGGAATCGTGACGGAAAACTGACTGCCCTTTCCAGCTTCGCTGGCAACTTGAAGGCTGCCCAGATTGAGCATTGCCAGTGATCGCGCGATGCTTAACCCAAGTCCAAATCCCTTGCAGGAAGCCAGCCGATGATGACAGTCAACTTGCTGAAATCGTTCGAAGATTCGCTTTAAGTCGTCTGATGGAATACCTGCTCCGTTGTCAGACACAGTTACAACGGCACAATTTTCATCAGCGATTTCAGCAGAGATTAAGATCTGCCCGCCGATCGGAGTGAATTTGATTGCATTGACGGTGAGGTTGATCAGGACTCGTCGTAGTTTTTCGTCGTCGCAAAAGATGTTTATTTCAGGTGAGGCGGTGGATACGTGCAGATTAATTCTTTTCGATTGGGCACGCGTTCGCAGCATACGTTCGACTTGTTGGATCACGTCCTGCAATTTGTGTTCTTCACGACAGGTTCGCAGTAGTCCGGACTCCAATTGGCTGGTATCCAGCAAATCGTCGATCATGTTCGCCAAATCGTCTGTGCGGTTGATGAGGGCGCCCAGTCGCGTTTGCTGTGTTTCTGTAACTGGTCCGTCAATTCCATCTTTGACAATCGAGGCAAATTCTCGAATGACTGTCAATGGCGTGCGAAATTCGTGCGAGACGTTGTCTACAAATTGCTGAGACATCTCGCACATTTTCTCCAGTCGTTTGTTTTTGCTTTCAAGAGACCTGTTAGCCTCGTGAAGCTTTTTATTAGCGTCACTGATCTTTTCCGCCATGCGAGATCGTTCGATCGTGTACGAAACAGCCCGCGAGATGACTGACGGATTGATTTCGTCTTTCGGGATGTAGTCATCCGCCCCTGCTCGAATGACGGCTAAGCCAGAAATGTTTCCGTCACAAATGTTCTCGCTAGTCATTGCAAGGATTGGCATATTTACATTGCTTGCTCGAAGTCGAGATATCGTTTCAATCCCTGATGAACATCGCAATCCTAGGTCGGTGATGATGATGTCGAATTGCTGTTTCGTAATCGCACTTTTCGCCTCAACAAGTGACTCGACCCAATGAATCGCGGAGATCGAAACCGTGGAGGCTCGTAGAAAACGCTGCACCATGACGGCATCGCTTTCAGTGTCTTCGATCAACAAGATGTTTATGGGACGTTCGTTCATTTGGCTTTGCTATCGCAAAATCGCTGTTTGCTTTGTTGAAGTAAAGAGGGAGCAGAAAGTCAAATTGGACAAGCAATTCGAATCGTTTTTCCCTCAGGTGCTTGAAGTTAGGTTCTGGCTCGAGCCGAACTCGAGAAATCAATCTCAATTGAGGCTAACCCTATGATGCAGCAATCCTGAAGCGAGAGTGAATCATCCCTGAAGTAAGAGATTGGCTTCACGCCGTATGGCGTTACTTTCAGGCTGGTCAAGCTCGCAACACATGATGCAGACCCTCGCTCGAGTGCAACATCGCTACAAACGCAATGTGAGGACGTTTGACGATTGAACAAACAAATCAGTGGTCCGCGTTTCTATCCTGACCTAGTGTTCTTGGCTGGCCGGTTTTCGGTTGAAAAATTAATTACCGCGGCCGTTGCAGATTTCTTCTGCATAGCACGACTATCCCCTGGACGACGTAAGATGACTCGTATTCTGATCGTTGATGACGACGCACACGACCGCCGACTGATTTCAAGTCGCTTAATGAAATCATCCGCAGATGTAGAAGTGCACGAAGCCGATAATCACGAGAACGCTATCCGGATTGCGAAAAGCATGAAGATAGACGTTGTTCTGCTCGATTTGAATCTGATTGAGTCAGATGGGCTAGTGACACTTCAACGGTTCACGGCCGAATGTGTGAACATGCCAGTGGTTGTGCTGACGGGTTCTACCGATGAAGAGTTGGGTTTGAAAGCCATCGCTTCGGGGGCACAGGATTTTATTCGAAAGTCTGATATCGGTAACCCTTGGTTATATCGTTGTATTACAAACGCAATCACTAGATTCGAATTGCAACAAGCACTCAAAACTGAATTGACTCAAGATTCGTTGACTGGCCTTCCAAAAAGGGCCACGTTTGAAGGGATGTTGCAGGCTGCTTTCGATCGGTACGACGGCACGGATGAAACGGCCTTCGCAGTAGTCTATGTTGATCTAGATGAATTCAAATTGATTAACGACTGCTTTGGGCATGCAATTGGCGATGAAGTTCTGATTGAATTCGGTCGTCGCGCTCAGGGTTGCTGCCGTGCGACGGATCTAGTCGCAAGATTTGGGGGCGATGAGTTTGTCGTTCTGCTGGAGTCGATCAAGTCGGAAGGTGATATCAATAATTTTGTTAACCGGTTCTACGAAGCTTTGTCCGCACCGCTTTCATTTGACGGCGAAAAGGTGTTTTTGTCGGCAAGCGTTGGATATGTGGCTTCGTGTGGTCGGTATGAGGAATACGAGGCCATGCTTCGAGACGCCGATACCGCGATGTACGAAGCAAAGAAGTCCGGGAAGAGCAAGCACCTTCAATTCTCGCAGCGAATGCGTGATGACTCACTGATGGCGATCGGGTTGGAGTCGCGAATGCGTATGGCCTTGGAGAATGGTGAATTCGAAGTTTACTACCAACCAATCGTTGATTTGCAATCATGCGAGACGTTGCAATTTGAGGCACTGGTTCGTTGGAACCATCCAGAACGGGGCATTATCATGCCACTTGATTTCATACCTCATGTAGAGCAAACCGGTTTGATAATTCAACTCGGGCAAACGGTTTTGGAGTCGGTGTGTCGACAAATTAGGGCGTGGGATGACGCGTTTCCCGGCAATGAAATTGGTGTCAACGTAAACGTGTCAAATGTTCAAGCCCGAGTCCCAGAATTTGCAGAGAACGTTTTCCGGACTTTGACGGAATCTAGATTAGACAGCCATCGCGTTACGCTGGAAATTACAGAAAGCACGATCATGGAGGACCCTGAAGAAACGATAAAAACGCTGCAAAAAATTCGTGAATTTGGCCTGAAGGTTGGCATCGACGATTTTGGAACGGGACATTCTTCGCTGTCAAAGCTCCATCGCATTGGGTTCGATTGCCTCAAAATTGATCGATCGTTTGTGAAGGAGTTGCTGACCGAAAGTCACGCTGAAGTTTTGGTCGAGACAATTATCTTGCTTGCTAAATCTCTTGGATTGGATGTTGTTGCCGAAGGGATTGAATCTCAAGAAGAGGCAGATCGGTTAGTCGAAATGGGCTGCAACGTGGGACAAGGGTTCTTTTACGGAAAACCGATGCCTGCCGCAGATGCGTCGCGACTTGTTGAATCAAATTCAACCGTTGCCCAAAGCAGCACCATCTAATTTGACGTGCCGTTCAATAAGCGATTGGGATGCTCATCGTTGATTAACGTCTAGCCGGAGGCGTCGGCGTTTCGCACTTCAAGACGCCGACACCTGCCGGCTGATCCTTAAGCGAACGTTCGTCAAAGACAACGGTTTTATTTTCAAACCGACCCTAAACTAAACAAGTGAATGGAAACTTGGCTGACTCGACGGTAACTTCAAGAAGCCATTAAATTCCGTGAATTGCCCTGCAACAAAGCCGACTCACGCGGCATCGTCTGCATTACTCTTGGTATGACTCTGTGTTAGAACAGAGAAGTTCCGTATCAGATGAGAGTCAGAAGAAATGAAATTCGCTTGCCGTGCGCCGCTGTTGATCGTCTCATTTTTCATGAATTGTTGCATCGTGACAGGACAGGTCATTCCTGAGTACGATCTTGGCGGAGCCAGCAAGCCGAAACCGAACCTTGGATTGATCGACAAGACTGGCCCCAAGAATCTGGCGAAGCTCAAAGCAGAGAAATACAAACGAGTCCACCAAGTTGCGCTTCGGCATATTTTAAGAGGCGATTTGGATAGGACTGAAAAGTTTCTGAAACGATACCTCAAACAAGATCCAAAGGATGCTGAGACGTTGTATATGCTTGGCATTCTGCAGGCACAGCGAGACGACGTCAGGAAAGCCGAAAGTATGATGCATCGCGCGATTGATGCTGGTTTGCCAGACGATCGATTGATTGCGGGGCCACGATCCTTGATGGAACCGCTTGCAGAAACGGATCTGTTCAAGCAACTTCGGGAAAAGTATTCGAGCCAACTGGTTCACGGTCCGCTGCTGGGAAATGTTTCAGATTCAACCGCTTCGTTTTGGGTGCGAACTTCGACTGAGAGTGAAATCGCTGTTGTCGTGATGGACGAAGCCAGCGGCAAAGAAGTGGCTCGCAGCAGGAAGACGAAATCAATCGCGAGCGAGGACTTTACAGCGGTGGCAAGCGTCATCGGCCTGCAACCAAACACGAACTATCGATACTCGATCGCTATCGATGCTAAGCCTTGCGCGAACGGAACGTTTCGTACTTTGGCCCCTGAAGGCAAGCCATCCAAATTCGTGATCGCGTTTGGCGGCGGATCAGGTTACGTTCCCGAAAACGAACGGATGTGGAATACGATCGGCAGCTTTGATCCGCATGCGATTTTGTTGCTCGGTGATAACGTCTACATCGACGATCCAGAATCGAAGACGATGCAACAATACACTTATCATCGTCGGCAGTCTCGCCCTGAATGGAGGAAACTGACCGCTCGATCGCCTGTGTTTACGATTTGGGATGACCATGACTTCGGTACCGATGACAGTTGGGGCGGTGCGGACGTCAGCGTTCCATTTTGGAAAAAGGATTGGGTGTTTGCGATCTTTCGACAGAACTGGGCCAACCCGAGCTACGGCGGCGGTGACGATCGGCCCGGGTGTTGGTATTCGTTTCGCATTGGTGACGTCGATTTCATTATGCTCGACTGCCGCTACTATCGCTCGAATCCCAAGAAGTCGCCGCGCTCGATGTTGGGGCCGGTTCAGAAAAAATGGCTCAAGGAGCAACTGAAGGCGGCGGACGGAACGTTTAAAGTTTTGGTTTCTTCGGTGCCGTGGGACTTTCGAACCAAAGGTGAAAGTCTTGATACTTGGAATGGATACCAAGAAGAACACGAAGAGATTTTGAGCTTCATTGAGTCAGAGGAAATCGAGGGCGTGGTGCTGATGTCGGCGGACCGGCATCGCTCGGACGCTTGGAAGATCTCCCGTCCCAATGGCTACGACCTTTACGAATTCAATTCGTCGAGGCTTACCAATCAGCACATTCATGAAGCGATGGAAAAACGTGGTGCCATCTTCAGCTACAACGACCCGCAATCGTTTGGCTTGGTCACGTTTGACACGACGCTCGATGATCCTGAGGTCACTTATGAAGTCGTCAACATCGATGGCCAGAAACCTCATTCGATCACGGTCAAGCGAAGTAAATTGCAAGGCAAGAAAGTCGATTCAACAGTTGAACTCCGTGCCAACGAACGCAACGTCGACGTGTTGATCGGCGGAGAGCAATTTACTTCTTTTGATTTTACGACCTATGACAAGCCGATTCTTTATCCGATCTATTCTCCGGGCCAGATCGGGATGACGCGAAATTGGCCGATGAAAAAAGATGTCGTCGGTGAGAGTCACGATCATCCTCATCATAAATCGATGTGGATCTCTCATGAAATCAACGGCGTTGATTTTTGGGCCGAAAGAGGTGGGACGGTCAAAGCCGAGCGAGTCGAAACTGAATTTGAAGGACAACAAAACAACGTTCTACGATCGACTTCTGCGTGGGTGAAAGATGCTGATGGTAAAACGTTGCTGACCGACCAAACGACCTATTGGTTTGGTGGAGATAATGACAGTCGTTGGATCAACTGTTTGATTAACTATCAGGCCACGCATGGTGACTTTCAGTTTGATGACACCAAAGAAGGCCTGTTCGCGATACGGACGCATCCCGATTTGCGTTTAACGGCCAAACCAGATGCCGGTGTTGCAGAAGTTTTCGGCAGTGCGATCAACAGTGCGGGGGTTACGGGAAAAGACGTTTGGGGCAAGCCAGCGAAATGGATGCTTTATTTTGGTGAGGTCGACGGAAATCCAGTCAGTATCGCAATGTACGACCATCCAACGAATCTCCGTCATCCGACGACTTGGCATGCGCGCGACTATGGCCTTGTCGCGGCGAATCCATTTGGGATGCATCACTTTCTGGGCAAGGAAAAAGGAGCCGGGGCCGTTAAAGTTGCTGATGGAAAATCATTGGAACTGAGGTATCGTGTAGAGTTCTTTCGAGGGCTTGCAACGGTCGAAAAGATCGAAGAAAAGTACCAAGCGTTTGCCAACGAAGAGCTATCGAACCTTCCAACCAAGTGATAGTGAAACGCAATGAAGTTTGCCATTTGCAATGAGACGTATCAAGATTTGAGCCTCATCGAGATCTGCAAGAGCGTTGCTGCGTCAGGGTATCAGGGTCTTGAGATCGCTCCGTTCACCCTCAAGGACGATCCGAGCGAACTGACGGTCGCTGATGCTCGCGAGATTGGGTTGATTGTTCAAGATCACGGCTTGGAGGTGGTTGGGCTGCACTGGTTGCTGGTGAAGCCAGAAGGTTTCCATTTGACGACGCCCGACAATTCAATTCGCCAAAAGACATTGGACTTTGGGAAGCATTTAGCGGACCTATGCTCTGCGATGAATGGCAGCGTCATGGTCTGGGGCAGTCCCAAGCAACGTAGCATCGCAGATGGTGAAGTTTATGCAGGTGCTGCTAAGCGTGCCGCTGACTTGTTGAGTTCGCTCGGCGAACATTGTAAAACGCAAGACGTCTCGGTTGCTGTCGAGCCGCTTGGTAGTAACGAAACGAATTTTCTAACTTCTGCGGCGGAGACCATCGAACTGATTGAGCAAGTTGATCATCCGAATATTCGGTTGCACCTCGACGTGAAAGCGATGTGTGCTGAGGGCGGATCGATTCCTGAGATCATTTCAGCGAGTCGCGAATACACAATTCACTTCCACGCCAATGACCCTAACTTGTTGGGTCCGGGTATGGGCGACCATGATTTTCAGCCGGTTGCTGATGCGCTGGTCGATTCAGGGTACGATAAGTGGGTCTCTGTGGAAGTCTTCGACTATTCGCCGGGTCCCGAGACAATTGCAGATAAAAGCCTCCACCACCTCCAAAGCTGTTTTAAGAATACACATGAACGCTGAGAAACAGAAAGAAGATGCGTTGCTCGCCGAAGCCGCAAATGCACCATTCCTTAAGAAGATGGGAATTTATGCTCGACTCTCTGGCCCCGGTTGGCTGCAAGGCGCTATCACGCTCGGCGGAGGATCACTCGCAGGAGCACTTTATCTGGGCGTGATCGCCGGATTTGGTTTGCTGTGGCTGCAACCGTTGGCGATGATCTGCGGCATCATCATGCTTTCCGCGATTGCCTACGTGACGTTGTCGACCGAAAAGGCCCCTTTCGGTTTGGTGAACAAGCACCTCTCCCCTGCCCTTGGTTGGGCGTGGTTGATCGCGACGGTCATGGCCAACATTGTTTGGTGCATGCCTCAGTTCAATCTGGGCCGCGCGGCGATTCAGCAGAACTTGATTCCTGCGGTCGGCGAAAGCACGAATTCCACGATTGCGATTTGTGTTGTCTTTCTGGCGATCGCGTTCTTCGTCAACATGCTTTATCAATCCGAAGGCAAGGGCGCGAAGATCTTCGACAACATTATTAAGCTCATGGTCGCGTTGATCGTGCTCTCGTTTTTTGCGGTCGTGATTACGCTGACAATCGGTGGTAGTCTCGATTGGGGCGCCGTGTTGGCCGGTCTGATTCCAAATCCTGCACTACTGTTTAACCCTTCGGTTGAACATGCAGAACTGATCGCCCAGTCAACTCAACCTGAGTGGTGGACCGACAAGATTGTGAACGACCAGCGTGACATTATCATTGCGGCGTTCGGTACCGCGGTGGGAATCAATATGACTTGGTTGCTTCCCTATTCGCTGCTGAAGAAGCGATGGGGAAAACTTCAGCGAGGGTTTTCAATCTTTGATCTTTCGATCGGTTTGTTCATTCCATTCTTTTTGGCAACGGGCTGCGTGGTCATTTCAGCGGCGTCTCAATTTCACGCACAAACTGACGATGTCGATCCAGCAAAAGGTGCCCCGACACTGGCTCAGCTCGCCGAAGCTCATCCGGGCGAAACCAACGATGCGGATTTGAAACTTGCCCTGACGTTGGTCAAGCGAGACAATTTTCAACTCGCGACTGCACTGGAGCCGCTCGCCGGAAAAGTCATTTCGCAATCGATCTTCGGTTTCGGAGTCGTCGGCATGGCTTTGTCGACGATCATTATCTTGATGCTGATCAACGGCCTCGCATTCCAAGAATTGCTGGGCAAGCCGGGCAGTAAGGGAGCGTATTTCCTTGGCTGTGCGGTGTCAGGGCTTGCCGGGTTTGCCGGCCCATTTATTTGGACGGGTGATTCCAAAGCGGCGTTTGCGATTCCGACATCTGTGATCGGAGGGTCATTGATCCCGATCGCTTATTTCACTTTCTTCTTGATGATGAATTCGAAGAAAGTCTTGGGAGAAAATCGCCCGACAGGATTCGCCCGTTTGGTTTGGAATGTTTTGATGGGACTGGCAACCGGCATCGCAACGCTGGGATCCGTTTGGGTGCTCTCTGGCAAAGCTCATTTTAATAGCTGGCACGGCATGATTCCGGCCGCCGGAATTTTCCTGCTGGTTGTTCTGTTTGTCCTTGGGACGCTTTCGTTCATCAAGAAAGAACGCGAGGCTTGATCGAGTCAACCGAAGGTGCGTTTTTGGTTCACGACGTTGGGCTTTTGGTCCGGTTATTTGTCGCGAAACGGGCAAGTTTTGGAGACGCTGAAACAATCGTGTCGAAACGTGGGTTAACCCATAAACTACATCATCGCATTGCAGAAGACTTTCCATGAAAATCCGATCGCTTGACCAGCAGGTAGGCTGGCTTCTACTGCTCACATTGGTTGTCGCTCCGAATCTCTACACCGATGAGCCAAATTCGCAACCGCTGGCGATCGGAGCCAAAATGCCTTCGTTCGAACTAACGGACTTTCGGGGTCGCGAATGGAAGTCGAGCGAGTTTTCAGATAAGCCCATCCTTGCGGTCGTCTTCTTTGGAACTGAGTGCCCTCTTGTTCGATTATACGGTTCTCGATTGAGCGATATTCAAGCGAAGTTTGCCGATGAAGGTGTTCAGTTGATTGGAATTGATTCCAATCGGCACGATTCGATGAAAGAGATCGCTAACTTCGCCAAACTAACCAAAGTCGAATTTCCGCTAGTGAAAGATCCGGGCAACGTCATCGCAGATGCTTTTGGCGCACAACGTACTCCGGAAATTTTCATTTTTGACAAAGAGAGAACGCTTCAGTATCGCGGTCAGATTGATGATCAATACACGTACGGTCGTCAGCGGCCTGAAGTAGAGCGCGAGTATGTCGTCGATGCGATTTCGCAGATCGCTGCGGGAAAGCCTGCGAAGCCGCAGACCACGGAGCCCATTGGATGTCACATCGGTCGTGTTTTCCACGAAGTGAAGTCTAACGAAATCAACTATTCGAAACACATCAGCCGCATTCTTCAAAATCGTTGTGTCAGCTGCCATCGCAATGGAGAAATCGCTCCATTCAGTTTGACGGACTATGACGAAGTCGTCGGGTGGGCCGAAATGATGCGAGAAGTGGTCAACGAGAATCGAATGCCGCCTTGGCACGCGAATCCTGAACATGGCGAGTTCGCGAATGATTCAAGCCTGACGGCGGAAGAAAAACAGATGATCAACACTTGGGTTGAAAACGGAGCACCGAAAGGAAATCCTGATGACTTGCCGGAGCCACTCAAGTTCACTGAAGGTTGGCAGATCGGTGAGCCCGATGTCGTTTTTGCGATGTCGAAGAGGCCCTACAAAGTTCCAGCAACGGGAACCATCGACTACGAATACTTTGTTGTCGAAACCGGCTTCAAGGAAGACAAATACATTTCGGCTGCGGAAATTCGAATTGGAAACCGTTCAGTTGTTCACCATGTCATCGTTGCTCAGGGAGACGATGTGCAACGCCCTCATGGCGCACCGGATTCGGAATGGATCACGGCTTGTGCACCGGGTTCGCCGCCGCTTCAATTGCCCGATGGTTACGCAAAGGTGATTCCCGCTGGTGCGAAGTTGATCTTTCAAATGCACTACACTCCCAACGGCACTGCTGCGGAAGACATTTCCCGTGTCGGTTTCAAGTTTGTCGACAAGAGTAAAGTAAAGCAGATCGTCGCAACGGTGGAGATTTTGAATCAGAGGCTCAAGATTCCTGCTGGAGCTGAAAATCACGAAGTCAAAGCGATCAAGCGAATGCCCGCGGATATTTTGCTGCTGACGCTGTTCCCGCACATGCATCTACGAGGAAAAGCGTTCCGTTACATTGCCAAGTATCCCGATGGGAAGTCAGAAATATTGCTGGATGTTCCACAGTACGATTTCAATTGGCAAAACGGTTATCAGCTGAAGACTCCCAAGCGTTTGCCGAAAGGAACCATCGTCGAATGCATTGCGCACTTTGATAATTCGACGAAGAATATCGCCAACCCGGATCCAACGAAGACCGTTCGCTGGGGAGATCAGACTTGGGAAGAGATGATGATTGGCTATTTTGATGGAACGTTGGCCGATCAGGATCTGACGAAGGAGCGATAGCTCGTTCCATCGATGCCCGCGCATAAGTTAAGTCCAGTTTGCATGGTTGTTTGTAGTCAACGCCTTCAGAGCTCGTCCGGCTAATTGTCGCTCGGTTCTCCGAACCGATAGCGTACGGATGCTTGTATTTGGAGGTTGGTGAATTTCAACCGGGTGAGAGGCATGCTGCCTCGGCACGCTATCAGCTTGGAGAGCGTTTGGAAAGCTGAGCGACATTGTTTTTCCCCAAAAATCAGCCGTGCTTTTAAGCCGGACGATCTCTTTAGGTGTGCTTTGCATTGACGAAGCTGCTTCCGATGCAAAACACACCTAAAAATGTTAACTACGAACTTCAGTAGCGTGTCGCATCGGGTACAATGAAAGCTAAAAAGTACCCATGAAAAACATGCTCATCGCGATTCCGTTGGCTCTGTTCGCACTTGTGAATTTAGCGACGGCTCAGAAGCCAAACATCATCTTTATCCTAGCCGACGATTCAGGTTACTCCGACCTCGGTTGTTACGGTAGTGAAGTCGCCACGCCGAATCTTGATTCGCTGGCGTCCAATGGCCTGCGTTTTACTCAGTTCTACAACACAGGGCGATGTTGGCCGACGCGGGCTTCCTTGTTAACTGGTTTCTATCCCCATGCGGTAGGACGTGACAAACTTCCACGGCTCAAAGGCGGCGGAACGCGTGGCAAACGTCAGCAATGGGCGCGGTTGCTGCCGGATTTTTTGAAGCCGCATGGTTATCGAAATTATCACAGCGGTAAATGGCATATTGATGGTAAGTGTTTGGACGCCGGTTTCGATCGTTCGTTGAACATGCGAATCCAAGGAAACTTTTTCTCGAACGCTGGCAATCAGATCGACGACAAACCCGTTAAGGAAGTAGTTGAAGGATCCGAATACTATGCGACGACCGCGACTGTTGATCATGCGATCGATTGCTTGAAGGAACACTCAGCGAAGCATGCGGACAAGCCTTTCTTTCATTACGTTGCCTTCATCGCGCCGCACTTTCCGTTACACGCTCCCGCGGAAGATATCGAAAAATACGCTGACAAATATTTGACCGGTTGGCAGACGCTTCGCGAAAGCCGGTATGCCGCCCAGCGGAAAATGGGTTTGCACAATACGACACTGTCCGATCTCGAGCTAGAAATCGGACCGCCCTACGATTTCCCTGACGCGATGGAGAAGCTTGGACCGGGCGAAGTCAACCGTCCCCTGCCCTGGCGAAATCTGTCTGATGAGCAACGGCGATTTCAGGCGACCAAGATGGCAATTCACGCGGCGATGGTTGACCGCATGGATCAGGAGATCGGGCGATTGATCGGACAGCTCAAGGCGATGGGCCAATACGAGAACACGATTATCTTTTTCGCATCCGACAACGGAGCCAGTGCTGAAATCATGGTTCGCAACGGCGGACACGATCCGAAGGCTGAACCTGGAAGTGCCGCTTCCTACTTGTGTCTTGGTCCTGGATTTTCAAGTGCTTGCAATACACCGTTTCGTCGTCACAAAACTTGGGTTCACGAAGGTGGAATCAGTACGCCTCTAATCGTGCACTGGCCCGATGGTATTTCAGCCAAAGGGGAGCTTCGACACACGCCTTCGCATGTGATCGATGTACTGCCGACGATTTTCGAATTGGCGAAAATTGAAAAACCGAAAACGTGGGACGATCAACCGATACCCACTGCACCCGGAAGAAGTTTAGTGCCTGCTTTCGAGCGGGATGTCACGATCCAGCGCGATCATCTGTGGTGGCTTCATGAGCAGAATCGTGCGATCCGCGTTGGTGACTTTAAGCTGGTGTCAGCAAAAGGCGATCCTTGGTCACTCTATAATCTGAGCGTCGATCGAGCTGAGTCGAATGATCTGGCAGGCTCGAATCCACAGAAAGCCAAGGAGCTCGAAGAATTGTGGCGTGCTCAACTGGAATCGATCGAGAACTTGGTTCGTTGAGAGGCGTTCCCGGCTACGGTATAATGAAGCAGCACGCCGACTCCAAGGATAGAACAATGATCTCAAAGAACGAAACGACAACCGAATCCGCAGTCCCGCAGATTGACCTGATGGTTCCAACGCAACTGCAAACGGCGACTTTTGCGTACGGCTGATTCTGGGGCCCCGAGGCCCAGTTTGGGACTGTTGAAGGTGTTTGGAAAACTCGCGTTGGTTACACGGGAGGCACGAAAATAAATCCGACTTATCATGCTTTGGGAGGTCACACCGAAGCGTTGCAAGTCGATTTTGATCCGCAGCAGCTTTCATTTGAAGACGTGATCAATCTCGTTTGGAGTTCGCATAATCCAATCGGTGTTGTGCGTCGCAGTCAGTACAAGTCAGCGATTTGGTATGAAGATGATCAGCAGAAGGCGATTATTGAATCAACGATGGAGCCACTGGTGCAAAGGTTCGATCAGCAATTGACGACCGAAGTGCTGCCGTTGGAAACGTTTTACAATGCAGAGGACTACCACCAGAAGTACAGTTTGCAGCACCACAAAAGCGTGATGGATTCTTTCTCACGGATGTATCCACAGTTTTGCGATTTCAATGACTCGACTGCGGCGGCTAGGTTAAACGGATTTGCAGCGGGCTATGGTTCGCAAGCGATGTTTGAATCTGAAAAGAGTCTCTATGGAATTGATGTAGAAATGTTGCAACAGATCGCCCGAACCTAAGCCGTACGTGACGGTCTGAATGGTTCATCAATTGCGGAATGTCCCATCGGGTTAACGGGTTACGGGGTCTCTAACGCCAAGATTCGCCGTGAGTTATCCGACACGGTGCTATCATCCGGAAATGTCTCAATCATCGGCCGTAACCTGACGATTTTTTTCAAACCGCAACTAGGGTGGTGAATTGATCGCTGCTCATCCTGTTTCGCGAGCTTGATTAAGGTGATCTGCTTTGTCTGTCTATCAGCTACTCCGCAATCCAAAATCCGCGTTTCCTGCAATGGCCAAATTCAAACGTGAATCACATGCCAGAAGCCTGATCAAAGGTGTATCTTGGCGGATCGTTGCGACGACCGACACGATCGTCGTCGTGGCTTTGGTGACGTGGTTAAACGGCAAGCTGAGTATTGAACATGCGGTTCAGATTGGCGCCTACGAATTTCTACTCAAGTACACCGTTTACTATTTGCACGAACGTGTTTGGGAAAACGTTCGCTCGGGTGATGGGCTGGAGAAGTCTCGAACTTTGAAGAAGGCGATTTCATGGCGGATCGTGGCAACCGCCATGACTTTTGTGCTGGCCAGTGCAGTGTTAGGCGGAATGACCGGTGTCGCGCTGACGATCGCGATCGTTGAATTCTTCACGAAGTTCGCCCTGTACTACGTTCACGAGCGAGTTTGGGCTCGTATACCGCTGGGGCGGATTCGAAACTGGCTGTTTGGGAAAAAGTAAGCCTGACGTGCGCGGGCCCTTTCGGATACCATGGCAACCTGAACGATAATTCTCAGAGTTGCCATGAAACACATTCGAAATTTCTGCATCATCGCGCACATCGACCACGGAAAGTCCACGCTTGCCGACCGCCTGATTCAGGCCTGCAACGGCGTCACCGATCGTGAGTTCAAGGATCAGTTGCTTGATTCGATGGACATCGAACGGGAGCGTGGTATCACGATCAAAAGCAATACGGTCTCGCTGGACTACACCGCCAAAGACGGCCAGAAGTATTTGCTGAATCTGATCGACACGCCCGGTCACGTGGATTTTTCTCATGAAGTTCGTCGCAGCCTGATGGCTTGCGAAGGAGCGTTGATCATCGTCGACGCGTCGCAGGGCGTCGAAGCGCAAACGGTTGCCAACCTCTATCTGGCGCTGGAATACGATCTGGACTTGCTGCCTGTCATCAACAAAATCGATTTGCCGGCTGCAGATATTGATCGAGCCCAAGAAGCGATCGATGCGGAACTGGGACTCGATCCGTTTGAAGCGATTCCGTGTTCGGCCAAAACGGGTTTGCATGTTGAAGACGTGCTGGAAGGTGTTGTCACCAAGTTGCCTCCCCCGACAGGAGATCCGAAGGCTCCATTGAAGGCGCTGGTGTTTGATGCTTTCTTCGACAAGTATCGCGGTGTGATTTTGCAGATTCGGGTTATGGAAGGAACGCTGAAAACGAAAGATGCGATTCACTTTATGCACGGTGGACGCGACTATAAAGTTGACGAACTTGGAATCAACCAGTTGAAACTAGCGCCAAAAGACAGTCTCAGTGCTGGCGAAGTAGGTTACGTGGTGGCGGGCGTAAAAAGTGTTCAAGACATTGAAGTCGGAGACACAATCACGTTGCTGGAAAGGCCTGCCGACGCCCCGATTCCTGGCTATCAGAAAGCTCGCCAAGTCGTTTTCAGTTCGATTTATCCGATGAGCACTGATCAGTATCCGGATCTAGTGAAGGCGTTGGATAAACTTGCGATTAATGACGCGGCGTTAACTTACGAAAAGGATTCGTCTGCGGCATTGGGATTTGGTTTTCGTTGTGGTTTTCTCGGTTTGTTGCACTTGGACGTAATCCAGGAACGTTTGCAACGCGAATTCAATCTGGGGCTCGTGATTTCCGCGCCGTCGGTTAAGTACAAGATCAAATTAAGGGGTGGTAAAGAAGTCGAAGTCGACAATCCAAGCAATTGGCCGTGTCCGACTCAGATCGAGGAGGTCGTTGAGCCTTATATCCGTGCTTCGATTTTGACTCCAGAAGAATTCGTTGGTCCGGTGATGGAGCTTTGTCGCGAACACCGCAGTGAGAGCCAGACGATGAATTACCTCTCGGCCGGACGGCTGGAGGTCGTCAGTGAGATGCCGCTCGGTGAAGTGCTGTTCGACTTCTATGACAAATTGAAGATGATTACTCGCGGATACGGGTCCTTTGATCATGAACCTCTCGAGTATCGCAAAACGGACATCGTCAAAGTTGAGATTCTGGTCAATAAGGAGCCTGTAGATACGTTGGCTTACCTTGTTCACCGCGAAAAGGCACGGCAGAGAGCCTTGCACTATTGCGAACGGTTGGCCAAAGAAATCCCGCGTCACCAGTTCAAAATCCCAATTCAGGGAGTCATTGGTGGAAACGTGATTGCCCGTTCGACGATCAACGCTTTGCGGAAAGACGTTACCAGTAAATGCTACGGCGGCGACATTTCACGGAAGAAGAAACTGTTGGAGAAACAGAAAAAAGGTAAGGCCAAAATGAAACAGTTTGGCAGCGTAAACATTCCGCAGGCTGCATTCGTTGCGGTATTGAAGCAGAATGACGACTAGGTTTACTCTTCGGCATTTCGCATGAAATCTGCGACTTGTTCGAAGAAAACCTTTAGGTCCAATGCGATCGAGCCGGGTACATCTGTTTCTTCCATGGCTGCGTTCATGATCTCAAGCCATCGATCTCGCTCTTTAATGCCAATCTTGAAAGGCGCGTGCCGCATTCGAAGCCGCGGATGCCCTCTCTCTTGAATGTAGCGATCGGAACCTCCGAACCGGTAGATCAGGAAATCTCGCAATCGTTGTTCGGAGCCTTCCCAATCATTTTCCGGGTACATCGGGCCGATTAGGTCGTCTTTTCGAACACGCCGATAGAATGCTGCGACCAGATCATGGAACACTTGCTCATCAAAAGTTGTATCGTCGGATTCCATGTTCATTCGTATTGCTGAAACTGCGGATTCTGAATTCGCGTTCTTCTTGCTAGTAATTTTACCAAGACTGTCCTGATTTTGGACAATGATACAAAAATGCATCGTAGGGTCAGGGGGCTGTTATGCGATCTTCAAAAAGCTGAAATGGGGGCGAGATCGGAATCATCGTTGTAAGCCGATGTGATTCGTTGCATTGTGAGACCGTGTTCCCTACCGGAAGCAATCCGCCTCCATTTGCCATGCGCTTACGGGCTAGGGTTGAAAGTGAAACTCAGGTTGGACGGGGCGTCAAGGATCATCAAGCGATTCTGCCTCCCACTTGTCTCTACCATTTCACATCTCGAGGCCTACCATGCTCGGAAAGTTGTCAAGATTCGCAAGCCCGAAAATCGAGCGTCTGCTCAAACAGCTAGAGGTCGATGAAACGAGTTACGATATCGAGCTAAGGAAGTCGGCGCGATGGAAACTGGTCATGCCAGTTACCGTGTCTTCTACCGAAAGCGACTGCCGCGTTCGTGCGTTCTCCAGAGACGTATCATCAGGTGGTTTTTCCTTGATCTCTCATCAACCGTTCTCTTCGGGAATGGAGATGAATCTCGAACTTAATTTGGACAAACTGCTTTGGCAAAGCACTGTTGAATGCCGTTGGAACCAAAAGTTCGGAGTCAAATATTGGGTCTCAGGGTGGAAGCTTACCGATGTTCAGTTGGACGTCGAAGTGGTTCGAGAAGCCGAATTGATGATTGCTTCTGACAAGCGTTCAAATCATCGCGAACGGTACGCTGTCCCAGTCATCGTCCACCAGAAACGCGATCTACCGCGTGTGCATGCGTTCACTCGAAACCTTTCAGGTAGTGGAGTGAATCTTGTTACAAATAAGGAAGTCCCAATAAATTCGTTTTGCAAGCTGGAATTTTTCCGCAGCAACGGTGAGGAATGCAAAATCATTTCTGAGTGCATGTGGTCGAAAAAGTATGGCAAAGACCATTGGATGACAGGATGGGAATTCCCCCGTCTAAGCAGGATTGCGGATTTTCATGCGCCCAGTTTTGAGGACTAAGGAAGAGGCAGGTTGGCCATCAGAACCGACTTCAAGGCTGGAGTACGATCATGGTTTTTGGATTGATTGTAAGTGCGGGCAATGATCATGAATCGACTCACTTTTGGGAACGCAACCTTTAAGGTCCATTTTCCGCTGGAAGTATTGCCGTTCGCTTTTTGGTCCTCGGAAAACTCAGCGTTCAGTGGTGCGAACGTTTTGCTCCATTGATTGCCGTTCCAGTATTCTTTCGTCCGTTCGTTCCGCAGTCCCACTCGTACCGCGACAACGCCTTTCATGTCCTTTGCTTCGCCCGTAACGGTCAGCAGTTTCTTTTCAGATCGATCGTAATGAATCGTATCAATCGTCGTTTCGGGGTCTGCAAAAGCCATAGAGAACTCGATCGCGTTCTTAGAGAATGCTCGACGGCCCTGAAGATCATGGGCGACGACAGATAGGCCAACATTCCGTGGTGAAAGATTGCTGGCGGCCAATTTGGCGTACTCATGCGTATCCAAAAAATATGTCCAACTACTGACCAGACCATCTTGTTGATGAAGTGTCGCTGGAAGCCGTCTGCGAGCACGTGACCAACCTTCATTGCTCCAAAACCTTCCTGATTCGAGACAGCGAATCTCCAAGTCCACCGATTTTGTTCCAGCATCGGATTCGACGAAGCCAGAAAACTTGACGGGCTCCAAGCTGCCGCAAACTCTCGTGCTGTCTTTGTGTCGCCCATACCGAACCTGCCCTAACTGCGGCTTAAAGTCTCTTGTCCGTAATCGTCGCATTGCTGCCGACAGCTGTTGTTGTTGATCGGAGTTCAATTCTCGGTAGCGGTTAACCATCTGCTGAGGGTCGGTGTCCAAGTCGAAGAACTCGCGACCGCCGGTCGCCCATTCGGTATAAATATGGTGATGAGTTCGCAGGCTGCTGTAGGTTGCCGGCAAGACTGAGTTATGCGAAACAGCCTGCCCCCAGTTTTCGATCAAGATGCCGTATCGCCCCAGATTGACATCGGCGTCTGGATTCAGAATCAGCTGTGCGAAGGATTTTCCGTCACATGAGTCAGGCCGTTGACCACCAGCAATCTCGACAAGTGTTGGAGCGATGTCGATGTTGGCAAGCAACGTGTCGCACTTGCGATCTTTTGGAACTCCTGGTCCCGTCACGAAAAATGGCACTTTCGTGATTCGATCGTAGGGCAGACGCTTTCCATAGTGGCGATGTTGAGAAAAACGAAAACCATGATCCGAGGTGAAAATGAAAATCGTATTTTTCAGCATTCCTTGCTTCTTCAACTCAAATCTCAAAGCTCCGATTCCCTCGTCAAGAGCCTTGATCGCTCGCAAACGATCCCTATAGACTTCAGTCTCGTATGCTTGGCGTTGCAAGTCTGGAGCTTCAGCCAATTTCATTTCGTCGATTTGGTTTTTCGATACCGCGTTAAGCCGTTTGTTGAATTCCGGGATGTTGGCGTCAGAGTACATCTTCGCATGACGATCGGCATTCATGGGAGCTCCGGCGGCCGGGATATGAGCTGCCACCGGTGACCAGCACAGCATCAAAGGTTTGCTTCGCTCGCCCCGCGCGTATTTCTGAATGACGTCGATGGAATGGCGAACGTCCCAGTCGGTGCGATATTCCATTCCAGAATCTTGAATGAATTTGTCCTGATCTTTGTGATAGGAAGGGAAGTTGACGTAACGACTGCCAAGAGATAGGTCAAAGGTGTCCCAGCCAGTCGGTATGATGTCTTTCCAAGTAATTCCATTTTCGTAATCCGGATTGAACCCGCGGTGGAGATATTTTCCTACGTGTGACGTTGTGTAGCCGGCTTGTTTCATCCAAGTGGCCAACTCGTTTTCGGGATCGAAGGTCGAGTAGCCTCCGGTGAATCCGAGTGAACGAATGGAGGTCGGATCATTGACTCGACATTGATTTCGATGAGCATACTGGCCGGAATAGAGGCACGCTCGCGAAGGTCCACAAACGGGAGTCGTTACGTGGAAGTTTGAAAATCGAATGCCCTGAGTCGCCATCTCCTTCAAGTTTTCGAACTGAATCTTGGCGGAGTCTTGTTCTGGGAATTGGCCGAAGAGGGATTCGCAATCGACATCATCTGAATAGACAAGGACGATGTTTGGTTGAGCAAATTTTTGAAATTCTTGGGCCGAATGAAGTTCTTGTATCGGAGCGAGGCCAACAATCAATGCCGCCAGAGCGAGGCACAGGAGTATCCGCTTCGGCAGTGATCCTGAAGAGTATGATTGCTGATCCATCTACACATCTCTCGTCGCGATTCCAAAAAGACGCCAGCCTATTGACTTCCGTTGATCAGCGACATGAATTCAGCTCGTGTCGCTTGGTCCGTTTTGAAGATGCCTCTTAGGGCACTGGTCACGGTTCGTGATCCGGGTTTGCGAATCCCGCGTATCGACATGCAGGAATGTTCCGCACTGCAAACGACTGCGACTCCACTGGTGCTCAGTTTTTCTTCGATCAAATCAGCAACGGTTTGCGTCATTCGTTCCTGAACTTGCGGTCTCCGCGATACCTCTTCGACGACTCGGGCGAGTTTACTCAGTCCGGTCACTTTTCCATTGGGAACATAAGCCACATGAGCGACGCCGGTGAAGGGCAGCAGATGATGCTCGCACATGCTGGTGAAGGAGATGTCACGGACCAGAACCATTTCGTCATAATCTTCAGGGAACGTCACATCGAGATGTCGCCCTGGGTTGAGGTCTAGGCCAGCAAACATTTCGGCATACATGTTTGCGACGCGACGAGGCGTTTCCAGCAAGCCAGGTCGGTCCGGATTTTCTCCAACCGATAAGAGGATAGTTCGAACTGCGTCCTTGATCGCTTCGTGGTCAACATTCTTTTTCATGGGGCACTCGGTTAGGCAAGCATTTACGTTTGGGTCGACAATTATAACGCTAACCGCGTACCGACTGCCAGCATCACTTGCCGACGCGAAAACTCCGCTGTCCGTAAAATACACGTTCGTGCATGTCCGTTGTGCGAACGCGGAGCAAATGAGTTCCCTCTTTCAAGCCTTTAGGAACCATTCCTTGCCAAAGGTGAAACGATTTCTTGGGCTTCGTTAGTTTCGGTTCAATCGGCGGCTGGACTTGAGATTCAAGTTTGTGCATTCGTGTGAAGTTAGGGTCTGCCGCTAGTTTTTGCTCAATGGTCTGCCAGTTACTGTCATCATCGACAGCGAATTCAACTTTTGATTTCGAAGAGCCGTTGTAGACATTTACCCAGAATTCAGAGTCTTTCCCGATCGTGACCTCGTCGGGCATTTGAATTAACATTTGTTCGCGCTCAGATAGTCCTGCTCCCCGAAAGTCCAGCATGTAGCGACCGTCGGTAAACTTCATGATTGAATAGCCATTCGGAGCCCCGTCGCCCATGGTCGAATGAGGCACGCCGCGATCGTTCTTGGCACCGGACCACCAGCTTCCAGAAACGGTCACGTTGACGATGTGATGATGTTCTTTCTCACCTTTCCAGCCTTCGTCGTCACCAAAAAATTGATGCGTATGGACATGGCGATGAGCCGAAACGGAAACGCAAAAGGGCCGTTTCTCGATCAAGCGAAACATTTCTTGATGGTCTTCGCAATCCAAAAATGGAACATGCATCAGCAGAACCACCATTTGTGAATCGGGAATCAATTCCAAATCCTTTTTAAGGAACTCGCGCTGTCGCTCGCCAAAATTGGCGATGTAACGTCGCTTGCCGTCTTTGACGCTCCAGTCGATGTTATCCAGCACGACAAAGTGAACTTGGCCATAGTCGAACGAATAGTAGGTCGGTCCATAGAGCGATTCAAACGTTTCATTAACGTGTTTTCGCGAATCGGCGTCAAGGTTCAGGTCGTGGTTGCCGATCACGTTGTGCCACGGAATGCCGATCATGGCAATCGCCTGATTCAGAGGCTCAAGGGTTTCCAAATTGTCGAAAGCAATGTCGCCAAGGGTGACGCCGAATGTCGATGATTGGTCGCCGATCAGTTGAGCGATCACATCGTGTGAGATGTAGTCGACTTCCTGTTTGTTGCGTGGCTGCGGATCGCCGAACAATAAGATCTGAAAGTCTTCTGCTTCGTTGCTTTGGTAAAGTGGAAAGTCGATCGATTCAGGGATCGCGCCGGTTGGTTTACTTCCGGGATAGCGGAGCTTCGGTGAACCGTTTGGCTTGTGTACGTAGTAGAAGCGTGGAAGGTTGTTCTCTGAGAGTTTCGATTGATAGCCTGATGGTTTGATCAAGAAGAAGATTGCGTCTTCTTCGAGCGGTAACTCCCACTGACCTTTGTCGTCGGTTTTGACGATCTCTTTTCCATTGGAGACCCGTACGTTCACAAACGGCTGATCAGCTTCGCCAAATTTTCCGTCGTTATCAGCGTCGAGGAAGACTCGGCCCTTCGCTACTGGCGATCTAGGGTCGGGAGTCTTGTTTGATTCCGAGGTTGGTTTCGTTGCCGTTTGCGGTTCTGAATCTGTGTCTTCAGATGGCTTTTCGACTGCGTCTTGAGCACGACCAAGCTGTGAGTCAATTGTTGGCACGATCAACGCGATTGCGAGCAAGATGCTGAAGTGGCGGAAGCGAAATTGTGAACGCATGATCTGTCCGATTAAAATAAATTAGGGCTGACTCGCGACTATGGTGACTCACTCCATGGGTGTTTTCAACCGTGAAATTCGTAAGCGCCGTTGCGATGTGAAATCAGCGGTATTACGATGGTGATCTGACGGACTGAGCTTACATTTTCAGGAATGTTCATTGGCCACTGAATTTACCAACGCAGAGCTAGAAGCTTATCTCGACGAATCACTCGATTCGGGACGGGCTGGTGAAATTGAGGCTCAGCTGCGCGACGACAAAGAGCTGCTGCGGCGTCTTTCGGAAATAAACGGCCGCCGGGAAGCTGGTATGCACACGCTTGGCGAAGTCTGGCGGAGGAACCAGCTTGGTGTTCCGACAGTCGAGCAAATGGGGAACTTTTTGCTGGGCGTATTACCTGCTGGTGAATCGGACTACATTCAGTTTCGAATTGAAACGTTGATGTGCCCTTTCACGATCGCGCTGAAGTCCGATTTGGAATCGCGCAATGTTGAATCCAAAGAGCAATCAACCGCTCGTCGCAGCAAGATCTACAACAGCAGCGCTGGTCTGCTCAAGGGCAGCGATCATCAGTAAAGTCGCTCAGCTCTCCGAGCTGATAGCGAGCATTGGAACACGTGCTCTCGATCAAATCGCTTTCTACAACTGAGCTGTCCACCCGATCCGCTATCCTCGGCCGAGCGACATTGCCCGCTTACCGGTTTGCACTGATGTAGAAACTGAAGATTTTCTCGTCGTCGCCTTCAGCGGAACTAACCGGGAACGCAAAGTCGAATGCCAATGGTGCTCCTCCGCCGAGGGCCGGCATGTGAATCCGCAAGCCGACTCCTGGAGCGACACGAAAATTGTCGCCGTTGAGTTCGATGCTTTCTTCGACGGTGCCAAAATCGCAGAATGCAACACCTTTAATCATGTCGTCAGCAGTGATCGGGAACATGTACTCAACCGTGTTGAGCCATTGAAACTCACCACCAATACGAACTCCGTTTTCGGCCGGAGCCGCACCGCGGAATTCATAACCACGCAGTGTTGAGAAACCACCTGCGAAATAGTTTTCGAAAATTGGAGTTTCAGAACCCGAGAATCCGAGCTTCGTGCCGAAACTTACCGTGTGACGACCGGAGCCATCTGGTCGCTCGTACATCAAACGATACCGACGATACTCTAAATCACCGCGTGGATAACTGAAGTCGCCAAAGCCTTGCGTGTAAGTCGCCGCTAGGTAGCTACCTTCGGTTGCCAAAAACGGGTGGTCACGCGTGTCCCGAATGATGCCTGCATTGAACAGGAAAAGATTGCCGCCGGGGGTGTTGTTGAGCGTCGGGGAATTGTCATTGTTCGGGTCGATATCGACATCTTCCATTCTCAAGCCAACGTTGAACGAAAGATCGGGGGTCAGGCGGCGACCGATGGAAATACGGCCTCCAAGTCGTTGCTCATCCCAATCCTCGTATCGACGATCAAACAAATAGCCGGAAAGGCTCAGGCTATAGTTCGTTCCAAACAGATAAGGTTCGGAAAAACTCAACAAATAGCGTTGCACTTGTTCACCCGGAACGAGTTCAAGACGAAAGGCCTGTCCGCCACCGCGGAAAGCTGTTCCGTCGATCAGCTCTCGGAAGCTACGCGGAAACGCTCTAATGTCAAAGTTGCGTTCGTCGATCACAAACTGGCCGACAATGCCGTTGTCCGAGTTGTAAGCACCGCCAATGTTGATGCTTCCGGTTTGTGTTTCTCCAACGAATACGTCCAGGTCGGCATAGTTTTGCCCAGGAGGAATTCCAGCGTTGCCACCAATCGCGTACGGGTTAATTGCCGAATTGAGCTCGTTTGGTGAACCGATATTTTCAAACCCCTGACCAAAATTCGGAGTGATGGCGTCTTGCGGTACACTTCCCGGATATTGATAAGCCGTGCGCTGTACGCTTCCGCTGTTTCCATTGGATGAGATTTGACTTGCTTGATTGAAGCCAGAAGTGTTGTCCGGACTTTGGGCTCGAACTTGTTCAGTGGTTTCTTCAACCGTCGTGATTGTCTCTTCAATCTTCGGTTCAATATCTTTGGTCAGAGCGGCGAGATGTTTTGACTGTGCGACGGGATGAGATTGATCGAAACGTTTCCCAACAAGGTCCTTGAACGCGTTGTTGCCTCGAGATGTCGAAAGCTGCTGTTGCATGGCACAGCCGGTGCTGGCGACGATTGCCATGGCAACGCAAAGCGATGCGAGCTTGCCAAGTGGTCGAGCGGTCACAATCGCGAGCGACGACGTTGATTGTTTGGATGATTCCATTGCCATGTCAGTTAGCGTTGAACGATAAAGTAAAATCGGTCGATCGTATGTTGGTTAAAACTAGTAGCGTGTGCCGCTTCCTTGGGACTTGCTTCCTGATCCCTGTGAAGGTGGAGGCCTGTTTGGCCGTCGTGCCATTCGGTTGAGTGAGCTGTCCTTATTCGGTGGCTTGACCACAATTCGCGGTGGTTGGCCTCCCGGTTCTTGGCCAGTCGCAAAGATGCGTGCGGAGCCAAGGCGAATTTCATCATTCTTAAGTTTTCTGGAATCGATCAAGTCGCCCGGTCGAAGGGAAAGTCGGTTTAGCACAACTTCGCGACGGGTGATTCCGTTACCGCCGTTGTAATTCACATTGATTTGTCCGACTCGATACTGCTCGCCTTCTGAAATGCGATACACCATATCGAGATAGCCCGGTTCCTCAAGGAATCTCGGTTCGGCTTGGATATCAGCAAACACGAATCCGTTTTCGCCATAAAGGTCTCTAAGTGCGACGGTGTCTTCGTTCATCCGAGCCGAATTGAATTCAGGTTGACCTTCCCCGCCTGGTTTGAACTTTAGCAATCTCATCAAATCCTCAGAAGCAAACTTTTCGTTTCCGATAAATCGAACTTCGCGAACTTTGTAACGAGGTCCCTCGTTGATGATGAAGCGAATCGAAAGCCAGCGACCGTCATTGCTTTCACTGAGGTCGCGACCGATTTGAACGTTAAAGTAGCCAAGACTCTTGTAGTACGACTCGAGTCGAACAATGTCTTGGTCAATTTGTTTCTTCTGAGCAAGGCCACCGAACACTTTCAGGATCCCAGGCTTGGCTTTGACGAAACTTTTCAGGCGACCATCTGGAGCAACCGTGTTGCCTTCAAATTCAACTTTCCAGATTCGCTGTTGTTGGTCTTCGTGAATCAAAAAAACAACTTGTGAATCAGTTGATTCGTTGCCTTCGGTGATTTCAACCTGGGTTCGAGGGTAGCCTCGTTCACGGTACAGTTCTTCGATACGCGTTTTGGCCATTCGAATTCGGTGGACGTCGAGGTGTCCGATTTCTTCGAGTCCAGATTCTTTGCTGAGTGTTTTGTCGTTGATGCCGCGATTGCCAATGAATTCAATATTGCCAACGGAGTTTCGTTCTTCAATGTCAAAGGTGACCGTGACTCCGTCAGGGCTCTGCTCAATGTAGGGGCCGTTGACGCGTGCAACTTCCTCCATCTTCCAGAGCTGCTGTACATCCTGTTGCAGTTTGTCTGGATCGTAATAGCGCCCCGGACGTGTGCTGATGTTGCGCCTTAGATGATGAGTCGGCAGGCTCGAGTTGCCGCGAAAATTTACCGCAGCAATCAATTGGGATCGGTCCGCGTTTTCCTCAACGTTGATGACGGGACCATCGAGTTTCATGCGATGCGACTGATTGTTCAGCAATCCCGGCGAACCAGCAGCACTGCCGCCAGTTTGTGGACTCTGATATCGAACGCTATCCAATTGAGAGGTGTCCAGAATTGGATCTGGAATCGGCAACTGTGACGTTCGATGAGTGCCCATTTGTTGGCAACCCGACGCGAACATTACCGTCCCGATCAGCATAGCGCACAGCAACGCAGACACTAATGGGTGTGTTGGGTGGGCCGCTGGCGCAGCAACTTTTTCGTAACGTCTTTGGAGATTTTCTCCGGTCATCCTTGACCTCATTCTTTAATGAATCCTGCGGCGTAACTACCTAAACCGTTGCAAAGGGGCAAGCCGAATAGCTGTGTTGGTTGCCGCTAGCAACTGCTTCTGCGTCGCGAGTGAGTGGTACGCGGCGAAAGAAAAAAGGTTCGCTCGGAATTTAGCACAAAGAAGTTGTGGGTAAAAATCCGCTTCGATCTGGGGGGCTCTTCGTGAGTTTTAGCGGGTGGCAGAACCCTAGCCTTAGCCACGGAAAGGCGGCAGTGGACTCGCAACTCGATTAGTTCGCGTCAACATCTGCGCCGTCCCCGTCACTTAGGCTCCGACCCTCCCAAAGGGAGGGTGATGACATAGGCGGAGCATGATGACATTGATCAAAAAAATCACTGTCGCAGCGCGGTAGCTGTGCTAAGAAGACATTAGCGTCGAGTGCAGGCTATCAGCCCAAGCTTTGACCTCGAAAGGTCCAACGTCGTTACAGGAAATCAGAAAGTTCATCAGGATTGTTTTGTCAGTCCGTTGGTTTTTGGGTTCGCCAGCACTTTTTTCAAGACGGACAATCACCAGTTCCGCCTGTTCTACATCGAGCGACAAATTCGAAAGGCTCTCCGTCGTCATCTGGAACGTCGCACGTTCGTCTTGAGCATGAATTGCGACAACGATATTTAACAGCTCGGACGAATCTTCTCCTTGATCGACAACGACGGGATTCTCGACGCTGACTTTCTGATGAGCCAAGAAGAAGCGGCTGAGTTTATCTAGGTTGGGTGATTTCGCACTGGTGTTGCGTATTCGAGACAGGAAATCGGTAACAACGGCCGAGTCACCACCAGTTTTTTGACTTAGCTTTTCGATAACTTCGGTCGAGAAAGAAGCGTCGACAGCGGGTTGCTGATCGGTTTCGAATTCAAAAACGTCCAGAATGAAACCATGTGAACGAGCGGTGTAGATATTTGCTCCTACGAGCCTAGTTTTCTTCGATGGCAATTCAGACAGAA
The DNA here is from genome assembly GCA_964582025.1 of uncultured Pirellulaceae bacterium. Classification (GTDB taxonomy): domain Bacteria; phylum Planctomycetota; class Planctomycetia; order Pirellulales; family Pirellulaceae; genus Mariniblastus. The sequence goes on from CAZORS010000007.1 coordinate 38,635, forward strand.
TATTGGCAAGCTGGCCGCGATAGCTGCTTCGACCCAACACGGCAATTTGGGATCGGTTGTCAGCTGGAAGGAACAGTTCACCGTTTAGCCGGCAAATTCGAGACGCGATCAACCCTTTAAAGTGCGCCACTTGGCTCTCGTGATCCATCCGCTCGAAATATTCGTCCGGTAAATCTCGGGCAATATCTGTGACAGCGTCGTCGAGTTCAAAATCGATATCCGCACGAATCTCTTCGATCAGATCTGAGACGCGTCGCGATGCTTCGTCGTTACCGGTGCTCTCGTCCGGGAGTTTGAATTGGTTTTCCATGAGTCGCCACCTATAGGAGTTGCAAGATTCAATGGTGGTGGCCGATCCAGTTATCGCATTTGCTTTCGTCGCCGGGTGGGCGTTCTCGTTCTGAAAGCTGGCCAAAAAAAATGGCTGAGACGAACATCCCAGCCATTGAATATCTGATTGTCCGTTGCGATTAACGCTTGGAGAATTGTGTACCGCGACGGGCACCGTGGAGACCTGGTTTCTTACGCTCTTTCATGCGCGAGTCACGCGTAAGGAATCCGCCGTCGCGAAGGGCAGCAAAATGCTCCGTGTCAAAGTTAACCAAGGCACGAGCCAAACCCATGCGAACAGCTCCCGACTGACCAGAGACCCCACCGCCATTGACGATGACGCGTGTGTCTAGTTTGTCGCGAACGCCTGCCGCATCGAACGTGTCCATGACCGCTCGGCGATCCTGTTCGTTGACGAAAAAGTCCTCAAGCGTTTTGCCGTTGATGACAATCTTTCCAGAACCGTCTTTGACACGAACGCGAGCTACCGAAGATTTACGGCGGCCCGTTCCGAGGGCTTCACCTGTCTTTTGATCTGTCTTTGCCATGGTTTTCCGTTAGCAGATTTCTAATGTGCTGATTTATGTAAGAAGGTTACTTGCTTGAACGACGCCACTGATCGAACGGCTGCGGAGACTGAGCCGCGTGCGGATGGTCCGATCCGGTGTAGATTTTGAACTTCGACAGCATCTGTGTGCCGATCTTGTTCTTTGGCAACATGCGACGAACCGCGTCACGAATGACCTGTTCCGGCTTGCGTTGCATCCGGTTGCCGATCGTCTCGCTTCGTAGTCCGGTGTAACCGGTGTACCACGTGTAACGACGCGTTTCGGTCTTGTTGCCAGAGTGAACAAGCTTGTCACAGTTTGTGATGATGACAAAGTCGCCAGTGTCTTTGTTCGCCGTGTAGGTCGGCTTATGCTTACCCATCAGGACCGTGGCGATATCCGCCGCGATACGACCAACAGTTTCGTTTTCGCCATCGACGATCCACCAACTTTGGGTGAGCGTCTCGTCCGTTTGTGCGTTGTATGATTTTGTGCCAGGCACGTCTATTCTCCGTTTGCTTGCAGCCGAACAAATTAAGTACGGCCAAGCCGTGTCCACTGAAATCGGACAAAACAAGGAAAAGCTCAAGTGAATCCCGAGCCATTGGATCGCTATGTGCAGAAAAATCCCGCAGCGATGAAGGGCGAGATTTTAGACAGTTGCCTCAAAATCAACAAGGGTCAACGGGACTAGAAATCCCGGTTTTTCAACGATTGCGAGACAAGTGGGTCCGCTCAAGTCGTTTGCAGCCCCCAGAACCCGTAGAAAGCGAGTTTTCCCGTCTCCGAAGAACGCTCTGAGCCCATTGTTCCCTGTTTTTTGACGCGTTCGACCATAGAAAAACAATATTACCCTGAGATTGCCAGCAAACCGTTTTCGCCCTCTCCTCGTACCAGCTGCAGTTTCATTCCCTTGCTAGAACCTAGAACCAAAGTCGAATGCAAATCCATCCTACCGAACCAGTTCCTCCCGCCGCTGACCCGTTTTCTAATGTAGATCTAAATCTCTACACGGAGCGAGAATCTTTCGATTCAGGCGATGAATCGTTACCGCAAACACTAATAGCCGCGTTCGCCGAAGCAACTGGTTGGGAGTTGGGTCGAGTCGGAAACGAAATTAAGATCGTCGACATGAGTGCCACTTGGCCCGCAAAAACTCCGACCGCTCATCGCGGAAAATGTGATCTGGTGGCCGAAGAGCTATCGAAGCTGTTGTAGTAGGCTGAGGCCCTCAGCCGTTTTGCAATAACGACTGAGAGCCTCAGTCGGCTACAGCTGCCCCGCCGTTGAATGTGCAGCAATTTCCCCGATCGCCATGTCAGTGGCCAGAGCCACAGCATCCTGCCAGTTGACGATCGATTCAAACTCGGGACGTTCGTAAGCGAAAATGATCCCGCGAGAACTGTTGATGACGCCTCCGAGCCCGTTTTCATCCAAGCCGCCGGCGATGTCGGCTGCCGAACCGCCTTGAGCACCGAATCCAGGGATCAGAAAAATCACGTTTGGCATCCGCTTGCGAAGCGCGACCAACTCTTCCGGCCAAGTCGCCCCAACGACGGCGCCGACGTTTCCGTATCCAGATTCGCCCAAGTTCGCAGCTGCGAGGCCTTGTAAGTGATCCGCGACGCACTCGAACAGTTTCTGGGGCGGATCGGTGAAGGTCTTCTCTTGGAACGTTTTACTTCCCGGGTTGGATGTTTTTGCTAACACGAAAATCCCAGCGCCGTGTTCGTCCGCGACATCGCAGAACGGAGCCAAGCTGTCGTCGCCAAGATACGGATTGACGGTCAGGGAATCACATCGCCAAGGGCCAGTTTCGCTTCGATCTAGATAGGCTTTCGCATAAGCGGTCGCCGTCGAACCGATGTCGCCCCGTTTGGCATCCATGATCGTCAGCAAGCCTTTCGAATGCGCGTACTGCGTGACGTTTCCAAGCGCCACGACTCCGGTAGGGCCGAGCTGTTCGAAGAATGCCGACTGCGGTTTGACGGCTGGAACTTTGTCAGCCACGACGTCGATGATCGCTTTGGAGAACGTTTCAAAACCTTCTGCCTTGTTCCCGCCAGCCTTGAGTTCCTCTGGCAAGTTGTGCCAACGCGGATCAAGTCCCACGACCAGCGGAGTGCGTTTCGATTTAATCGCAGCGGTCAGTCGATCGCCAAAGTGTGTTGATGAGTTAGCCATTTCGGTAGTTTATCTTTCTTTTAAGTCTTTGCTACTGCACCAGCGTGTGACTGCCCAGATTGGCGCTGTACCGCTCTTTCGCTCGTTAACCGTTTCGGTAACGATATTGGCTTCGAAAATGCCGCAAACCGGAATGCACATGAGCAACATCAAACGAATCGCAATCACTACTGGTGGTGGAGACGCGCCTGGTCTTAACGCGGTCATCCGCGCTGTTGTGTTGGCTGCGACGAAACGTGGCTGGGAGTGTCTCGGTATTAAAAGTGGCTTCGACGGAATCTTGCATCCCGAAGATTTCCCAGAAGGCGGAACGATTGAGCTGACTCCGGACATCGTTCGAGGGATCGCTCATACTGGCGGCACGATTCTGGGTACGACCAATCGTGGCAATCCATTTTCCTATGAAGTCGACCGGCCTGATGGCTCTGTCGAAAAAGAAGATATCTCTTCGCGGCTAATTGATGGTTTCCGAGACAAAAAGATCGATGCACTTGTTGCGATCGGTGGTGACGGTTCGATGGGCATCGCGAACCAAGTCGCCAAACTTGGGATCACAGTCGTTGGTGTGCCGAAAACAATCGACAATGATTTGGAAGGCACCGTCGCAACGTTTGGCTTCGACACCGCCGTTTCGTATGCGACAGACGCCATTGGTCGATTGCACACGACGGCTTCGAGTCATCGACGCGTCATGATTGTCGAGATGATGGGTCGTCACGCGGGCTGGATTGCTTTGGAGGCTGGGCTGGCTGGATCGGCGGACGTGATCCTGATTCCCGAGATTCCTTTTGACTTGCGTAAGGTCGCGGAGAAAGTCAAACAGCGGAATTCACGGAAGCGAAACTTCACGATCATCTCCGTTGCCGAAGGAGCGATGCCGCTTGGTGGCGCCGAAATGTATCACGATGCCGGCGGAGTCAAGAAGCTTGGCGGAATTGGAGACTATGTCGCCGAAGGATTGCGACCTCTTGTTGAAAACGAAGTTCGTACCGTTGTGTTGGGGCACTTGCTACGCGGTGGAGCGCCGACTTCTCGCGACCGATTGCTTTCGTTTCGATTCGGGGCAGCTGCAGTTCGAGCATTGGCCGAAGGGCAAAAGAGCGTGATGGTTGCTCTCGATCCGCCGACCGTGAGCTATGTGCCGCTCGACGAATGCACACGGCGAACGAAAGTCGTTCCCCTCGATTGTGACACCATTGCGACTGCCAGAGATCTTGGAACGTGTTTTGGCGACTGAACGCTGATTTCTATTGACTCGAACCATCGAAAACTGATACACGCACCCAGATTCTCTGTTTGAATTCTGGGTGTTGCAGTGGACGAAAAATTCTATCGCCATATTTGCGCCAAAGAGTGCCGAAACACACACCACAAATTGGTGATGAATTCGTTACAGCACTTGAGGCGTGTTGATGCCGATCAATGGAAAGCATTGTTCGTCAGGTTCTTTGAGCAATATCTCGACGGCTCCAAGGCTCCCGATACGAGATTCAAGGACTTTCGCAATCACGTACTCCATGTTTCGGATGGATTCTGGGGAGGGCCAGTCAAGCAAGCCGAGAAATGGTACGCCAGAACCGTTCTGGAATTGAAAAACAAGAACTGGAGAGCAGCCGTTTACTCCGCCGGCGTGTTGAGCCATTACTACATGGATCCGCTGATGCCTCTGCATACCGGGCAGACGGAAGAGGAAGGCGTGATTCATCGCGCTTGCGAATGGAGCGTCAACAAATCTTTCGCCAGCCTCATTGAGGATCTCGAATCGTCTTCCGGGTACCCGGATGTGAATCTTGGAAGCCAGGCCGATTGGTTAAAAGAAGCGATCCATTCAGGAGCGACCATTGCCAATGGATACTATCAGGACTTCATCGACCACTACGATCCTGTTCTCGGTTCACGCAAACCAGAAGAAGGCCTCGACGATCATCTGCGCGAGATCACGGCGCAACTGCTTGGTCACGCCAGCGTTGGGTTCGCCCGAATTCTCGAACGCGCAATCGAGGAGTCCGGCGTTACGCCTGCGAAGAAACACACGTTGCTTTGGAGGTTGTTCTACAAAATCACAGCGCCTGTTTCGTGGTCGTATTCTGCGTTTCGAAACATGACCACGAAATCAAGAGTCAAGAAAATTGTCCGTGAGTTCAAGACCGACGGCAAAGTGGTCAATGCTTTGACAACCGATGATAAGACCATTCGAAAGCAATATGCACAGGAGATCTTGAAAGTCGATCTGACCGAACTGGACGCCTCGCGGATTGGTCACGTTGGCTCAAAGCACGTCACTCGACAACGTCGAAAGGACTCGTTTCGAAATAAGTCCCAATCGTCTTCATTCCGCTTGGAACTGAACGACGAAATTGAGGCAGCTCCTTCGATCGGTCCGAAAACGGCGAAACGATTTGAAGCGGTCGGAATCAAAACGGTTAAGCAACTGTTGTCGCTTGACGCTGATTTGATCGCGCCACAGTTGAACTCCAGCCACATTCGTCCTGACAAGGTTCGAATGTGGCAAACACAAGCTCGGCTCGCCTGTCAGATCCCCCGAATTTATGGCCACGATGCGCAGATCCTGACGGCGTGTGGATTTGATTCGCCAGAAGAAATCGCAGAATCCGAACCGGAAGTTGTCCTTTCGTTAGTCGACGAATTCGCAGAGACAGCGGAAGCAAAATTCATCATCCGTGGCAAGCGGCCAGACATCGCTGAAGTGACAAACTGGGTTCAGTGGGCTGCCGAAAGTCGGAAACTGGATGCTGCGTAACGTTACTTGAGGAATCGATATCGAAAGATCGTCCACAAGATTTTGTAGCCAGCTCGAAACGTCCCAGAAACCGTCCCGCTAATTTTGCTGACGCCGATTCGACGCCGGTAAGAAACGGGAACTTCGGTGATCTTCAAATCGTTTTGCACTGCCTTGATTTGCATCTCGATGGTCCAGCCAAAATTTTCGTCCTGCATTCCAAGATCCATCAAAGACTTGAAACGGATCGCGCGAAACGGACCAAGGTCAGTGAATTTCGCACCCCAAAATAGTCGCATCAGCGTGCAAGCCAGCCAATTGCCAAACAACGCCTGAAAGTGCATTGCTCCTTTTTCTCGATTGCCGGTAGCGCGTGATCCAATCACAAAATCGTATTCTTCGTCGACAATCTTCTCGACCAACAGCGGCAGCTCATCCGGATGGTCACTGTAGTCACCGTCGATGAACACGACGATTGTGTGTTCCGGATCGGTGACTTCTTTTGCCACATGTTCGATGCCAGTAAGGCATGCTTTTCCGTATCCTTTTTGCGGCTCAAGGAGGACAGAGGCCCCTTTGTCGTTAGCGATTTCCGGTCCCCGGTCAGTGGATCCGTTGTCGACAACGACTACTTGAGCCATCGCAGGCAAGTCATCCAAAACCAAGCCGATCGAATCCTGCTCATTGAGCATCGGAATGATGACGAATACGTTTGGCGTTGATCCTTCGATAGAACTTTGATTTTCCAGCATCAATGGCCGCCACGTGAGGTTTAGTGCCCGACCGTATGGGCCAGATTGTTGCGTTTGTTCGCAACGAACGAACAAGATTGGTTATAGTTGGAGGCAAAAATAAATCGTAACCAGGAATGAAAATGCCGGACACACCAGCCTCCGAAAAAATCGATCGACTTGAAATTGCCAGGAGCTGGCTTCCAAGGTACACCGGCATGCCGATCGAGTTGTTTGGTGATTACATTTTGTTAACCAACTTCGACTACTACGTCGAACAGTTTGCGAAAAAGTTTGGCTGCAAAGTTTACGGTGAAGGCAAGCCAATGCAGGCGGCTTCCAACGGCGACGGTTTGACCATCGTAAACTTCGGGATCGGGTCGGCCAATGCCGCAACGATCATGGACATCTTGATGGCGAAGATGCCTGAAGCAGTTCTGTTCCTTGGTAAGTGCGGAGGTCTGAAGGATTCGACCGAAATCGGAAACTTCATTTTGCCGATCGCGGCGATCCGTGGTGAAGGAACAAGTCACGACTACTTTCCAGCCGAAGTTCCTGCCCTGCCCTCGTTCAAACTTCACAAGTTCGTTTCCGAATGTCTGGTTGAACGCGATTTGGAATATCGAACGGGAGTCGTCTACACGACCAATCGGCGGCTGTGGGAACACGACGACGAATTTCGTTCCAAGCTGGATAAGCTGACCTGTATCGGAATCGACATGGAAACGGCAACGCTGTTCATTGTCGGCCACTACAATTCAATTTCGCGGGGGGCTTTGCTTTTGGTGTCCGACGTCCCCACGACTCCCGAGGGCGTCAAAACGGAAGCGTCCGACGCTGAAGTTACTTCCAAGTGGGTGGATCTGCACCTTGAGATCGGCATTGAAGCGATGACCGATATCGGCGACCGCGGTGAACAGATTCGACATTTTCGATATTAAAATTTTGAGGTGGAAAATCCGAAATGAATGGCCGTTTTCGATTTGCTTTGGTAGTTGGTGTTGCTGTCGTTGTTGGCATTGGATCGGCTTGTAGTGCCCACGCTGAAAAACTCCACGCGGCACCAAAGACACCTGCCGGATGGAAGAAGTCCACCGAATCCAAACAACTCAGGACCGTGTTCACCAAATCTGGTCTAAAAAAAGACGAGACGCTGATCGTTAAGTTTTATCAGCGTAAACCTTTGCAGACGAATCAGAATTTGGTCCAGTGGATGGACTATCGACTTGCCACCAGTCAACCGCCCATGGATGGAAAGTGGACTTCAGACGCAAAGGTCATTCGTCAGACAGGTAACCTCGTGGAAGGGACTCGAGAGTTCGGAGTTGGCAGCAAGAAATACGTCCTGAAAGGCTTGGCTGTCGGAGTGGACAACGTGCATGTTCGGTTCGCGGCGAAGATTGCTTCCAATATGAAGAGCGTGCAAAAGTATCGTTCGGAATCTGATCGATTGATGCTGAGTCTTTTGTCGGTTGAAAAAGATGTCGCCATCAAACAGGGCCGCGGAACCGCGATGGAACCTAGCCCGCCAAAAGTCAAGAACTTGAAAGCCGGTGGTCCCCTTAAGCCGGGTCGTTACGTGGGCAACGCTGTCTACTTGAAAGACAATAAGGCGGGCAAGGTCTATGATTTGATCGTTTTCGAAAACGGAGAATATGAATTTCTCAAGGGAGGTCCGAAACGCAAGGAGACCGGTCGAATGCTGTACTCCAATGCGACGGGCCGGCTGAATATCGTCGACGGATTTTACAACAGCACTCGATATCCCCAAGACGATTATTGCGTTTATGGAAAAGAGAAAACAGGCAAGTGGGTGATCTATGCTCGCGAAGGCCGTTGGCAACGAAAGTTGGCTTGGGTTTCCGAAAGCGATCGTCCGTCTCCATCGGAAGTTGCCAGGGAAAAAGAAATCGCAAAAGCCGAAGCCCAACGCTACAAGCACGTGGTGCAGCCTGGCGAGGGGATTCGTGACGACGAAATCGAAGCCATGTTGTACGTCTGGGAATTGAATTATCGATCAGGGGCGTCTCAGTTGGATCAGGAAGGATTCCTGTTGATGAAAGATGGTCGCGTCCTAGACGGTTTGCCCGTTGCACCCGATTCGCTTGATGTTGCTGCGTCACGTAGTCGTGAACCAGATCGATGGGGGTGGTGGAAGAAAGAAGAAGATGGCCGCTATACATTTGCTTGGCCTGTGCGTCCCCGCGAATATCGACAACCTAATGGCAAGCAGCTTGTCGGCCTGCCGTTTAAAAAGGGAGCACGTCTTGAAGGTGATTTCGGCACTGCTTCCACCTCGGTCGGAATTGCTTCAGGCTATTCGTCGGTTCGGTTCTGGGGTATCAAGCTCAACAAGAACGGACGATTCTTGAAGTATCGAAACGGCTCGACTCAAAGCGGCGGAGTTCCTGGCATGCCGGCTTTGTCGACGATTGCATGGGATGACGAAGGTTCGGTTGCGTCAACGTTGAGTCCCAGCGTTACAGTGTTGTCGAAATCAAAGAAACAAGCTTCAGACGCTAGTCGCATGGGCACGTACGAATTCGATGGTTTTCGATTGACGCTTCTATTTGATGATGGACACACCGAGCATCACGCCACGTTTACTGACAAGGATTCTAAATCCGTTTGGTTCGAAGGTTCGAGTTTGTCAAAGCGAACTAAGAAGAAAAAGAAGAAGTGATCGGAGCGAGCATATCTTCGTTTAAGGGCAGTCAAGGAATTAAACCGTTGTTTGAGTGTTCATCGTTTAACGACAAGCCGGAAGGCGACCTCGTTTCTTGCGTCAGCATTTCTTGCGTACTGTCGCCTCCTGGCTAATCGCTCAACGAACGCCTGTTGATCGTTGTTTTAGTAACGAGTCGACAACCGAATTGTGAATGCGTTATCAAGCGACACTTCAACGGATTCGTCTTCGAATTCTAGATCGCGAGAAAAGGCGTATCCCGCCTCGATGCCAAATTTTCGCCCCGGCACGTAAGGCGCGTTCGCTGGTGCGGAAGGACGCGATTCCCATCCAACGACTGCTCGCACGTCGCTGTAAGTTAACGCATCATCACCGAAGCCCGGCCGTTCATAACCCCAAGTGTTGCCGTTGAGTCCGCAACCAAGATACGCCCATTGTTGCCGCTGTCCATCATCCGCCAACAGAAAGTTTACTTTTGGATTTGGCAGAATTAAATCGACTCGCGTTCCGGGCCGTGGGAGCCAGACCGCACCGATGGCTGGGACGACAGGCAAGTCACTTCTGCCCAATGCAATTGCTCCGAAAGTCCAGCTGAATTCTGGGTTCTTCTTGTAAATCGCGAAAGCGCCTCCAGTAAATCGCCACGAGTCGCTCGATCGATTTTCGTTGTCGGTGGCGAAGTCGATTCCCAAGATTGTTCGGACTGTCCAGCGTTCATTCAAGCGTCTGACCAATGACAAACCGGTGGAATATTCGTAGAGGCTGTCGGGCAGATTGAGCGACTCAGGTGCTGACAGATCCGTGTAGGCAAATCCGAAATTCACGATCGGTGGAGGAGAGCCAAACACACGTAGCAGCGGAAGTTTTACGGTCGCTTCCTGAGTTGACAAACCAACTTCTGAATCAATGATCCACTCGGATTCCAAACCGATTGGAATACCTGTAGGACGACCAGATGGACTCGCTTCAACGACTTGCGGCTCTTGTGGAATGGGCAGCCAGCTGGCAACGCTAGCGTCGCTGCAAACTAGGCAAGCAAAACCAGCTGCCATGACTGCGGCAAAATTTGCTGGGTTTCTCCTTGGCATCAGAAGCCTTGGTTTAGCACGAATAAACGAATCGTAGCTATACCGAAACAACGTCTCTTGCACAACGGAACAAAGCATGCGAATCGGATTTCACGCGGATGCTGATAGCAATGATTCGTT
>CAZORS010000007.1:49161-51286 GCA_964582025.1 uncultured Pirellulaceae bacterium
CGGAACAAAGCATGCGAATCGGATTTCACGCGGATGCTGATAGCAATGATTCGTTGATCATTCGTTGGTAAGATCGGTAAACGAAAAAAGGACTCCCGCAGTTTTGCGTGAGTCCTTAATGTTCGTGTATACCAGAAGCCTCGAACTAGTTCGCTGCCGCTCGTTTTGCGAAACGAGATCCACCCCAAGCAAGGATTGAGCCGTCGATGGCTGCGACCAGTTGCCACAATCGATCGATTGAACCGAGGTGATTTTGCTCGGTGCCGCCTGTTGCGGTTCCATTTCCAAACTGAACGATTGCGTTCAACAAATTGTCGAAAGCTCCTTGGGCTCCATTGCGCGTTGAATCGCTTGGCAATTGCCAGACGATGATGCCACGCATTCTGTCAGTTTTCAGATCACCGAAAAGTTCTTCCATGCTTCGGTCTGTGATGCCAAATTTGTACACATGCTCTGAGCCTTCTTGTACTTCTTCAACGACATACCAGAAGTCTCCACCGTTAGCCGGTGGAGTTGAAGTGGCATCGAAACCACCAGCTTCGTTAAATTCGCGAATGATTCTTTCGCCAATTTGCTCGGTCTTTGGTACGTTCGACGCCGGCAAAAGCTTCTCGAGTTCGCTTGCTGCGTCGGACACCGCTTGAATCTTGCGTGTTCGCTCTTGAAACGTTGTCTTTTCAGAGGCGATGGTCGTTACAACGTTTTCGAACATTTGGTTTGGGAGATCAGTAATCACTTGGGTTGCTCTTTAGGGGCCATATTCATTTGTTTGAGAAACGTACTTTGCGAAATGCCCCATGATGAAAATGACTAGGTATTTTTTACAGAATCGTATCTGCGAACCGCTGCGACCGCTACAACTGTCAGCATACGCCCCGAGTGTCTAATTTGGCAGCCGGTTCTTTGCACACTGTCACAAGTCCATTGCTCAATTGCCTTCGCACGAACTGCTTATTGTCGTTTGGTAACACGGTTACGGTCGTTGAACGGTGTGGAACTATTCGAAAGGCAAAGACTTAAGAAAGTTCTGACGAAATCTCAACAAGTCAAACACATTGATCATGCCATCGAGGTTGAAGTCAAACGTTTCGTCAAACGAAGCGTCACCGGTCATCAGCGCGAAAGTTTGGCGAAGGCCAAGAAGGTCGAATACATTGACCGTTCGGCTCCCGTCTGAGTCTCCTAGCAGTCTGTAAAAGGCTTGCGGTTCCTCGTCGCCAAACGTTAGCATGCCGCCGAGAAGTCCATCGCCATCGATATCCATTGCCAGACCCTGTTCATTGGTAACCTCATTTCCGTCAATTCTGATTTGATAGTTCCCATCTACCAACGACCCTGAGTCTTCCGTGAACTGCCCTGAAAAGTTAAAGGCAATTTTCGTCCCCTCTCCAGAGTCATTGATAGTTGTAGTAAAGCTAACCGGACCACCATCTTCGCCTCGTTTGGTTAGCTCGAACGCATCGTCTTCGACGTTAACTGTTACGTCAAAAGAAACTTCATAATGGTCAACATGGAACGCTGTTGGTCACCCCCGGCGATGATAGTTTCCGTCTCGATCGGCGCTCCAACATTGATGGTCGCGTCAACTTCCTCCTGCCAATATTCCGGCCATTGACCGTAGTCGTTTCCGTCAATGCCGGGGTCGTCGCCAATAAAGATCATCCCTGCGTTTTGGTCGTGAGCTCTTGCGACGTAAGTAAGCATTTGAGCAGCCGTTGCTTCGCCGTGGATGATGATCGCAAAATGGCTACGATCATAATTTCCTGATGTCACCCAGCTTTCTGGAGTCCATGTTTCGTACGTCGCAGGCGTGCCTTCGAAGATCACCACAGTATCGGCGACCGGGCCGTTTGGGTCTGATAGAAAAGTCTCGCTGACGCTTTGTCCGGGATTCGCAATGACTTGGACGTCGCCATGTTCATCCTTAATGTGTTCATAGATCATTTGGTAGTGCTGCAAATTGGAGATCTGATAGCTCATCTCATCGAGGAAGATGGCATTCACTTGAACGCCTGCCCCACGGTAGTAAGAGGCTTGGAAATAGATGTCGATCTCATCTTCAACATCCTGACGAAGTCGCCCCGGGTTTGGGGTGCCGTCGCTTGCCGGGTCGGCGTTTCCCGGA
>CAZORS010000007.1:51386-57641 GCA_964582025.1 uncultured Pirellulaceae bacterium
ACGAAGTCGCCCCGGGTTTGGGGTGCCGTCGCTTGCCGGGTCGGCGTTTCCCGGATCGATGGCAACAAATTCGGAACGGTATCGCAAAGAGAGGAGGAGATCTGTGGCTTTGTTGACGAACACAGGGTCGCGGGCGTCGTGAGGTTGAGTCCTTCTACCAAGTCGACGCAACAGATGTTGCATGGCGTGAAAATGCTAAAGGGCGTGATCGGACAATAACGCCATTTGCATTGAGCAATGATCGTCATGATGAAGTCTGACTTGGGGCCATCTGGTTGACCGAAAGGGAATTCCACTAGTTGCGTTGCGTTGCACCATAGCTCAAAATTATTCTTAGGATGAACGTTGAATTTAACCGTGCGGTTCGATGGATTTCGAAGAGCTTTCTGATGACCTAAACCAAACTCGGCCGATTTTTTCGCATATCGGAAGATATGCAGTGAAAGACATTCTGGGTAGCGGAGGATATGGGGATGTCTACCTTGCACACGATGCAGCGCTCCAGAGGGACGTTGCCATCAAGGTTCCCAATTCACACTTCATGGGCAAGAGCGGTGCAGCAGAAAATTACCTAAAGGAAGCACGAATTGTTGCAACGTTGGACCACCCAAACATTGTGCCGGTCTATGACGTTGGCAGCTCCGAGGAAATTGAATGCTTCGTTGTTTCCAAATTTATCGCAGGCCACGACTTACGGGACGTTTTGAAACGTAAGTCGTTTGGCGTGAAGGAATCTTGCGAGTTGGTTATCACGACGGCTGACGCACTTCATCATGCTCACAAACGCGGCTTGGTACACCGAGACATCAAGCCAGCGAATATTTTGCTGGATGACAATGGAGTTGCTTACGTTGCTGATTTTGGTTTGGCGTTGTCGGACGAAAATTTGGGCCAAGGTCCCAAGATGGCAGGAACTCCAAGGTACATGAGTCCGGAGCAAGCCAGAGGCGAAGGCCATCGCGTGGACGGTCGCAGTGATATTTTTTCGCTTGGTGCCGTGTTCTACGAAATGCTGTCGCGAAAGAAAGCATTCCGTGGCGAAACGATGTCAGAGCTGTTGACTCAGATCAAGCATGTTGACGCAAGGCCGCTTCGCCAATTAGACGAATCCATCCCGAGGGAACTCGACAGGATTTGCCAAAAAGCACTCGCCAAGCGTTCTAGTGAACGCTATTGGACTGCCCACGACCTGGCGGAGGATTTGCGCGAGTTTCTCCGACGCTTTGAATTCGGCGAAGAACGAAATGCGTCCAAGGCGACTTCAGCATTTCAAGATGACCAAAATGTTAACTCAGGGCAAAACGTCGTCAAGGATCCCGCGCTCATCGCAACGGCTTCGTTGACCGGCGAAGATAAGTTTTCGAATGTGCCGAATCACAGTGTCGTCCTGCCAAAAGGGTTGCGATCATTTGATTCCGATGACTCTGAGTTCTTTCTTAGCTTGTTACCTGGTCCCTGTGATCGTGACGGATTGCCGGACAGCTTGCGGTTTTGGAAAAAACGAATTGAGGCGACAGATCCGGACAGCGCGTTTTCAGTCGGGATGATCTATGGTCCATCGGGATGTGGTAAATCGTCCTTTGTAAAAGCAGGATTGATTCCAAGGCTTTCAGAAAAAATCATTCCGTTATTCATTGAGTCCACCGCAGATTTTACGGAACAACGCCTGATGCATTTATTGCGTAAGCACTGCCCAAAGTTGAACTCTGGTCTGGAGCTGCGTGAGATGGTGGCGGAAATTCGGCGTGGAAACGGAATTGCTGACGGGAGGAAAATTGTGCTGATTTTTGATCAGTTCGAGCGTTGGCTTCATTCGAAAAAAGGCGACGCCTCTTTGGAGATGGTTCAGGCATTGCGACAATGCGGCGGAAATCGAATTTCCGCAATCCTGATGGTTCGATCTGACTTTTGGATGTCCGTTACGCGTCTACTGGCCGACCTAGAAATTGATCTGGTTCAAGGAAAAAATTTTGCTGCAGTTGATTTGTTTCCGCTTCGTCACGGTCGCAAGGTTCTAACAGCGTTTGGTCGAGCGTACGGATCGCTGCCAAAAGAAGGTGATCTTACGGATGAGCAAAGTGCATTCATTTCAACGACGATTGACGAATTGGCAGAAGATGGAAAACTGATTTGCGTTCGTTTGGCGTTGTACGCTGAAATGACGAAGAACAAGCAATGGACGTCAGAATTGTTTAGTACTGCTGGAGGCGCTGAGGGAATTGGAGTTTCTTTTCTCAACGACAGCTTTGGCTCCCACGCTAATCCCAAAGTCAGACTTCACCAAGTGGCTGCGCGACGTGTCTTGAAAGCCCTACTTCCAGATTCAGGAACTGTGATTAACGTTCAGATGAAGTCGTACGACGATTTGTTTCAGGCTTCCGGCTATGACAATGCGGCTCATTTTGAAGAAATGATTCGGGTTCTTGATACCGAGCTGCGGCTCATTTCCCCGACTGATCCGCTGGGAGTTGATCAGGAGAATGTGTCGGTTTCCGATCTCAACGATTCGATTGATCCTAACAAAAAGTACTTTCGTCTGACTCATGATTATCTGGTTCCCGCACTTCAGAAATGGCTCAGCGGAAAACAGCGTGAAACGGCTCGCGGCCGGGCAGAGCTCATGCTTGGTGAACGGGCCGCGTTTTGGAATGGAGGACAAGAGTCACGACATCTCCCTTCCATGTTGGAGCATGCTCGAATTCGAACGCTTACAAAATCCAGCGACTGGAATCAGGTAGAAAATAGGATGATGCGAAGGGCCGCAAAAACACATGGCCTTCAAATCGGCGCGGCGCTGTTGGTGGTCGCGTCTTTGCTCTCAGGTGGCCTTGCTGTCCGCAATTCATCGAACAAAGCTGAGGCCAAACGCCTTGTAGAAATTGCGACGCACAAAGTAGAAACGGCGAACGTTGCGGATGTGATTGATGGTTTGACAGAGTACCGCAAATGGGCGGACGATGATTTTGCTGCAGAATTTGAAAACGGAGCCGTCGGAACAACTGAGAAGCTTCATTCTGCGATGGCTCTTGCGTCGAAAAATCCAGAATGCCTGACTTATTTACAGCAGCAACTAACTTTGCTTCCCGCAATCCGGTTCCAGCCAGTCTACGATGCGATCGCCAGCACCGACAACGGAATGCCGTTTACTTTCGCGGAACAGTTCGTGAACCCAAAATTGCCTCCTCGACAGCGTTTGCTCGCGGCCTGTGCGACGTCTCAATTTGACGAATCTTCCGACGTCTGGGAGTCCGAAGAGAATTGTGAGTTTGTGGCAAACGAATTGACAAGCGTTTACCCCTCCGAACTTTCTCCAATTCGCAATGCGTTGCGAAAGGTGGCGCCTCGATTACTGCCACACCTTCGGAAAGTGTTTTCTGATCGCGAAAGCTCACAAGAACAGCGTTTGTTTGCAACGGAATCGCTGGTTGACTACAGTCGCGATTCGCCTGAACAGCTGTTTGAATTGCTGATGGACTGCGACGAGAAGCAGTTCCCGCTCGTCTACTCCGCACTTGAATCAACGAAGACATATTTGTTGGAGCAGGCAAAAGCAACGCTTTGCCTTTCTGTTGATCCTGACGACTCTGAGCTTGCCAGAGAAGCGCTGGCGTTGCGGCAAACCAATGCCGCGATCGCCCTGTATCTAGCGGCAGAATACAGTGGCCTTTGGTCCCATTTTGGTGAAGAAACCAATGGACAAATTCCGGGCGATTTCCGAATGCGGTCCTATCTGATTCACGGGCTTGTCGCCAGAGGTGCGACACCGGATGAACTCCTGAATCAGGCGTTGACACAACCGGAGGGCTCAATCCTTCAAGGTGTATTGATGGCGTTGGGTGAATACCCCTCAGATTCTTTTGATGACGAACGGGCACGAGAACTTATTGAAAGACTTGAAGGTTTGGCACGCGACGCAGATCGAGCTGAAGATAAAGTGGTCGCAGAGTGGCTGTTGAAGAAGATGGGACATCAGAATCTGGTCTTTGAGATTCTTGAGTCGCAAAGAGAGTCATTGGTTGAATCGCAGCCGGGTGTACCGCTTTCGGAAGAAGAGGCACTGGAACAAGCCAAACGGCTTCGGACTGCAGACCGAAACTGGCATATCACTGGCAGCGGACAGATGATGATTCGTGTGGATGCAGGAACTTTCCTGATGGGTAGCTTTGATCAGGCAGCCGAAGGAGCAGTCAATGAGAATCAGCACACAGTGCACATTAATCGATCCATTGCATTTGGCAATTCAGAGGTCACGCGTGGACAATGGAAGGAGTTCCTGGCTGATGAAAAAGTTGTCACTAACACGCGTGGGAAATTTAATAAATTTGAACAGCGGGATGACCTAGTTCCTGTTGGCGATGTTACATGGTTCGAAGCGGCTCACTATTGCAATTGGTTGAGCAAACGAGAGCGGATACCTGAAAGCCAATGGTGCTATTCGCCAAATGAAAAGGGCCGCTATGAGTCGGGTATGGCGGCCAAGCCCAATTTCGTGAATCTTTGCGGCTATCGGCTTCCAACAGAATCTGAATGGGAGTTTGCTTGTCGTGCAGGAAGCTCGACGAGGCGACATTACGGTTCGACTGATTTGTTGTTAGGCAATTATGCGTGGTATCAAGGCAACGCAAATGGGTTCATGAAAGTTGCACAACTAAAACCCAACTCGTTCGGGCTTCACGATATGATCGGCAATGCGACAGAATGGTGCTTCAACCAAAACTCAAAATATGAAGACTTCCCAAGTGAACTAACTGACACGCCATCGACGGGCGAACTGGATGATGTTGAACGTCCAGTTCGCGGCGGTGCTTGGTATGACATTCCTGACAATGCCAGGACATCGCATCGGTTTGGGTTCCAGGCATCTAGTCACATGGCGGCGACTGGTCTACGCGTCGTTCGCACCCTGGGGGAATTGAACCACGAGGCGGAATAGAAACGCAAGCCATCAAAGTTTTCGCATACGGATCGCTTGCCGAACGCCAGACCGTTCTTGCGAAAGTGCTTATTGTCTTTGTGTCGCCGGTTTCACTTTGACTTCCATTTCCTCCGCCCAAGTGAACCAATCGTTCGCCATCGCTTTAACACGATCTGGATCCTCCGCTGCCAAGTCATTCACTTCGCAACGATCCGTCGCGATGTTGTAAAGCTCCCATTTTTTGTCGGGGTTGAGCTTATCCCAGACGAGCTTCCAATCGCCTTGTCGGATGGCTCGGTTCTGGGCCCAAAACCAAGCCAACTGCTGGTGTCCCTCGCGTTGTTTTCCCTTTAACAGACCCAACATGCTTTTGCCTTCGACCGGAAGGATCTCGTGACCGCCAAACGTCTCGGGATATTTCGTGCCTGCGAGCTCCACAAACGTCGGCATCAAATCAATGATGTGTGCGACATCGCGGTTGATCGAATTCGCGGGAATCGAATCTGGCCACCAAGCAATCATCGGTGTCGTGATGCCGCCTTCGTGTAGCCAAGTCTTATATCGTCGAAACGGAGCATTCTGTGCCCAACCCCACGCCGGTCCCACGGCCACGTAGTCTTCCTTCGGGCCCGGGATGCGCTTGGCTGGATCGCGTCCGCCGGGTTCTTCCGCGCAGCCACCGTTATCCGACAGGAAGAGAACCAACGTATCTTTATCGTGCCCGGTTTCTTTGAGCGTTTCAAGAATTCGTCCGATATTCTGATCCATCGAATCGATCATTGCGGCGTAAACCGCCATGCGATGATCCTCGAAATCCTGATCGGCGGACTCCCACGAATACGATCTCGAATCGCCCTCAGTCAAACTCCATGCGTCCGAAACAAGTCCCATCGCTTGTTGCCGGCCCCAGCGATCCTTGCGCATTTGCTCCCAGCCCATTTTGAATTTGCCGCGGTATTTCGCAATGTCTGCTGGCTTCGCGTGCAATGGATAGTGTGGGCAAGTATAAGTCAGATGCACGAAGAAAGGCTGCTTAGCTTTGTCCGCTTCGTCGATGGCTTTGATGGCGTTATCGGTAAACGCATCGGTCGTGTAGAAGTCTTCTGGGAACTCGTGCAGCGGAGTGTCATTGATCGCGAAGTTACGAACTTTTCCGCCTTTGTATTCCGGATCGGGCTGGCGAGGATTAAAGAAGTTACAGCAACCGTCGAGCAAACCGTAAAACGAGTCAAAGCCGCGATAGTAAGGATGCGTGTCTTTGTCAGCTCCGAGGTTCCACTTGCCACTGAGTGTCGTCTTGTATCCGGCCGCTCCCATGACTTCGCCGATCGTGACCATGT
>CAZORS010000008.1:0-54292 GCA_964582025.1 uncultured Pirellulaceae bacterium
AACATCGGCTACGTTCGTACCTCACTACGCGATGTCAAATTCTTATTTGTTATGCAACCGAATTCCTCCTCCCCAAACAATATGATCTTCGACATTCTGCGTGAAAGATAGGCGCAATTGCCCAGCCAAAGCACAAGTTCATTAATCTGAATAAAACTTCATTACTTTGTGATTTAGTTGATAACTTATCCTAATTATTGAGTTCAGTCATAGCTGGCACCTAGCGGAGGGGAAACTAGTTCGTGCTTACTGAAGATTTGTATATATTTGTAAGCTGTTCTTTTCCGCTTCCATTTCGGAGCCTGCTTTGCCTATCACTCATGACAACTACCGTCAGTTGCTCTGGCAGTATCGCCAGCAACGTGAATCGGGCGGCTGCTCCCCGCTTACTTTTCTGTCTGACTTGGATGTGCCGAATGCCCTCCAGATGGAAGTCATTGCAATCGATTGGGAGCTTGCACTGAAAGAAGGGTTTCGCCCAGAGCTGGATCGTTACATCGACGACTTTCCGTATCTCGAGGACAGGCTGCGACTTATGTTGCCAGGAATGGTTTCTGATTTTGTAGATAAGTTTCGTCCAATAGAACGCCTTCTCTTCGAGGAAGCCGGCAAGATTGGTTTTCAAATTGAAGATGAGTTAAGCCGCGGCGGGATGGGAGTTGTCTTCAGGGCGACCCAGAAAGCGACGCAAAAAGAAGTCGCTTTAAAGTTTCTCTTTTTCTCGCGAATGGATATCTACTCAGAAGCCAAATTTCTGCGACGGATCCATCACCCGTGTGTGTGTCGAGCGGTGGATGTAGGCAATCTGGAAGACTATCCATACCTTGCGATGTCGCTCGCCGAGGGATCTGGCTTGAATACTCTAATGGAGAGTCGGCATTTCGACATGCCGGGAATTCTCGGCGTCGTTTCCAGCCTTGCGGACGCGCTGCGAACGGTCCATGAATCAGGCATTGTGCATTTAGATGTGAAGCCTCGAAATATTATTGTTGATGAAAACGATTGTCCAACGCTGATCGATTTTGGGTTGGCAAGAAATTGTTTTGAGATCTGGGGCTCACTCGATGAGTCGCGAATCGCTTCTCCATCTTATTGCTCGCCCGAACAGCTTGATCCGCAGTTTGGCGATATTGACTACCGATCGGACATTTATAGCTTGGGCCTCATTCTTTACGAAATGATTACGGGGCGAAGGTTACACGCGACGAAGGGTAAGAGACTAATCGATCAGCTTCAAAATGATCCGCCGCGACGCCCTTCGGACTATTGTCGCAGTGTCTCACCTCAGTTCGAGAAGGTCGTCCTCAAGGCAATAAAAACCAGGCCGGAACACCGCTATTCTTCGATGGCTGAATTCCAACAAGCACTAAGAGAACTGGTCGAATCCGAGGTTGCTTTCAGTCGCCCCACTTAGCGCGAGAAGAATTTAGTTCCAGTGTGGCCCGAGTAGCCTGCATCGACTTATTTGCGAATGGACTCCGTTCGGGCTGTTCTCGCACGCAATCGTCCAAACGGAACGACTGCAGCGACGACGGCAAATGTCGCGAGGATCCAACCTACAAGGGTCTGAACGTCGAATCGTGATAGTCCGCTGCCGGTCTGGTAGCAAGCAAATGCAATTTGAAAGCCGAATGACATAGACAGGCAGCACACCACAAATTTGGTTTGCTCAGTTTTTATTTTGAATCGCCGCATTAACCAGACGATCGCCGGCAAGATCTGCAACGCATGAATGGCGACGCCATGTGGAAATTTGGTGACGCCGCCTTTGCCAATCGTTTCTGGTGGCAGACTAGCGGATACGCGTTGATAGCCGTACGACGAAATTGCAAAACCAATCACGCAAGAGACGACCAGCAGCAGCATGCCTAACCGCGTCGCAATCGCGTAGTCTGCGCCAATGTCCATTTTTCCAAAGCAACGAACGAAAAAGTACAAGATGCCGATAAATGCGATGCAAATCAAAACCAGCATCGCCAAATCGACTTGCGAATCGAATGTTGACGATCGATTGAAATGGGAAGCGACTCCTCGCCATTGTTGTAGTGTGATCAAACCCACCTCGATAACCAACGAGATCGAAACGACCCACTCAAAAAGTTGATCAATCGCGTTTCTGCGGATGTGGTCAACTAACCATCCAAGCGAACACAGCGTCATTCCCGTCGAGACACCGAACAGGATTGGCTTTCGCCACGAAACGTTGCCCTCCCAACCACCACCGTCGATCAACCAAACGGGAACATGAAACAGCCCGAGGAAAATTAGCAGTGTCCCAGAACACCAAAACGGAATTGACAAATAATTTTTCAACTTGGTACTCACGGCGGGCTGCGTTTGGGTATTAAGCTTGGCACAAACGACTGAGGTTTGGTAAGGCCTGTTTAGAAATCTCGTTTCCATCTGAAGGAGTATCATACTGGCCTTCTTGATAGGCCCTTAAAGATGGCGGCGCGCTCAATGGCGTTTCTTGCTCTTCCAAGTACCGCCGTATTGATAGTCAGGGTTGCTTGGTTTGACTTCATCAAGGCAATCAAGGCAAACAAAGATCCAATTACCGTCTTTTTCGATGCGTACTCAAAAGAGAGTTCAATGTTCGTGATTGCAGCGAGAGCAATTCTTGTGACGAACTCGTTTGATCTTTGCGATTGGATTGGTCCCGGCAGTGCATTCAATTTGAACGAACGTTATTATGTTGGTCTGACAGCGGTTTAGAAACTGCACCAGCTCCGAAAAAATAACCGCTCACTTACGATAGCCCGCCATGTTTGTTCACCGCCTCGCGTGGATCGCTTTAATCTCAGTGATCGTTTTGGTGGCCGTTGGAGCAACCGTTCGCGTCACAGGATCGGGTTTGGGGTGTCCAGATTGGCCAACCTGTTGGGGATGTCTGATTCCGCCAACTAGCGCCGATCAAATTGACGTTGAGAAACTGGATATAAACAAGTTCAAACGACACGCGGCTCGCAAGGGCATCGACCCCGACACGATCACTCGCGAGACGATTCTGGAGAGCTTCGATCCGGTGCATACATGGATTGAGTTCGTCAATCGTCTGACTTCTTTGCCGTTAGGGTTGTCGACGCTGTTGCTGGCTCTGTTTTCTTTTGGAGCAAAACGGAATCGCAAAGTCATCATTTGCCTTGCGTGGTTCAGTCTGTTTGACGTTCTGTTCAACGCAATCATGGGAGCGATCGTTGTCCGAAGTGGTTTGCAACCGGGAATCATTACGTTGCACATGGCGTTGGCGTTTTTGTTGATCGCTGTCTTGGTGACGATCATTTGGCTTTCGCGACCGGAGCGAACGACGGATCAAGCCGAGCCAAAATTCGATCGACGTTTGTTGGTTGTTTCATTGGTGTTCTTCGGCTGTCTGTTCGGCGAAGGTTTGCTGGGCAGTCAGCTTCGAGAACAGACCGACGAATTGGCACGACTTTCTGAAGGCACTGATCGAAGCGAGTGGGTCCATCAGATTGTGGCAACTTTGATTTTCAAAGTACATCGCAGCCTATCGTGGACGCTACTGATTTCATCGGCGCTGATGGTGTTTTGGTCGCGGAACGTGCCCCAAAAGTTTAAGGAGCCTCGATTGATCTTGGCGATGGTGATTCTGATGATGTTGATGGGCATCATCCTTGGCCACGTGGCAATCTATGCGGTTGTCCAAGTATTGCATGTCGTGGTGACGGCTGTGCTGTTGGCGGTCACATGGCACTGGATCGTGCGGTTGCTTTCGGATCGCGCCAGTCACCGCGGCCTCGAAACAGCAAAATAGCAGACCGTGCCTCCACTGATTTTGACCAGCAAAAATTCACCAAACGTTCCTGATTCATGGGTTGCGAGGCTTCGTTTTTTGATTTTAAGATGCTCCTCGGCACTTAAATCTTGCAAGCATCTCACGCAAAGGCGCCAAGCTCGCAAAGTTTCGGCGCATTTTCTTTGCGAGCTTGGCGCCTTTGCGTGATGTTTGGCTATTTTCAACATGTTCGACGTCTGGCTCACGGAAAGATTCGATTTGGCTCTCTTAATTTGAATCTCTTAATCGGATCAAGGAATAGCTGAATTGTTACATCTTCAGCAGGAAAACGGTCCACCAGGAATGAGTACGTCCAGAAAAATATCTTCCCTCACCGAATCGCAGACCGACCGAATCATTCAGATGGCGTGGGAGGATCGGACGACCTTCGATGCGATCCGCGAACAGTTTGGATTGGAGCCGGGCGAGGTCATCAAATTGATGCGGTCCAATCTAAAACCGGCTTCATTTCGGCTCTGGCGGAAACGTACTGTTGGTCGCACGACGAAGCATCTGCAAAAGCGTGGCTTTCTGGTCGGTCGATTTCGCTGTCCAAGCCAACGCGGCTGATTCAGTCCAAAGATTCGCGAGTTCTGCATGTCGGTTCAATTGGTATGGTTCAAACGTGACTTACGCGTCGCCGATCATGAACCGCTGGTTCGCGCTGCGATAGAGGGACCCTGCGTTGGGCTCTACGTCTACGAACCAGAACTGATCGAGGCCGAAGACCACGATGCGGCTCATTTGAAATTTGTGAATCAGTCGTTGTGTGAATTGCGCGAGAGCCTGCGAAAGATTGGCAGTGAACTGCTGCTGCGAATCGGCCGAATGCCAGAGGTTCTTGAAGAACTGCAACGCGAAAACGGATTCGAAAAAATTTGGGCTCACGAGGAAACGTTTAATGACATCAGCTACCAACGCGATCGTCGCGTGCGAGCGTGGGCTAAATCGAATCAGATCCCATTCACAGAGATTCCTCAATATGGAGTCGTCCGGCGGTTGAGGGATCGTGATGATTGGTCGAGACAACGCAACCAAAGGATGAAACAGAGTCCCGTTGAGACTCCGAAAAAGATTCAATTGCCGAAGCAGGTCGAAAATTTGGAGGCCGGAGAAATCGCCTCAACCGATCAGTTTCAAGTTCACTCATTCGATCGAGTCAATCTTCAGGTCGGTGGCGAGCAAAACGCATCCGATTGTCTGAACTCGTTCTTGCAATCGCGAGGCGTTAATTACCGCAGTGACATGTCGAGTCCCGTCACGGGCGAAAACGGGTGTAGTCGCTTGAGTCCGTATATCGCTTATGGCAACATTTCGATGCGAACGATTCACCATCAAACCGAAACTCGCATCACGGAATTGAAAGCACAACGAAAGTCCGGCGTTGCGATTGAGCCGACGTGGCTGAAATCGCTTTCTTCGTTCAAATCGCGGCTCAGCTGGCACTGTCACTTCATGCAGAAGATGGAAGACGAACCGTCGATTGAATTTCAGAACTTCAATCGAGCTTACGATGGTCTGCGGGAAAACGAGTTCAACCGTGACTTCTTCGAAGCGTGGTGTCACGGGCAAACGGGTTACCCAATGGTTGACGCCTGTATGCGAGCCCTTCATCAAACGGGCTGGATAAATTTTCGGATGCGAGCCATGTTGGTTTCGTTCGCTTCGTATCACCTGTGGCTGCACTGGCGCGAACCGGCGTTGTACCTCGCTCGACTATTCCTCGACTACGAGCCCGGGATTCACTACAGTCAAATTCAGATGCAATCCGGCGTCACGGGTATCAACACGGTTCGCATCTATTCACCAATCAAACAGGTCATCGATCAAGATCCACAAGGCCTGTTCATTCGTCGTTACGTTCCTGAGCTCGCCGAAGTGCCTGATAAGCATCTGGCCGAACCGCACAAGATGAATCCAATGGAGCAGACTCTATTCTGTTGTCAAATCGGCAAAGATTATCCGATGCCGATTGTCGATCATCGCGAGAGATACAAGGCGGCTCGTGATCGAATTCATGCTCACAAGCGATTAGCGTCAACACGAGAAGCTTCCGCCGCGGTCTATCAAAAGCACGGTAGCCGCAAAACTCCGATGAGTAGGAGGTAACAATGGCTCACAAGAAAACCAACCTTCCTGAAAAAAATTGTGTCGTCTGCCACCGGCCATTCAAGTGGCGAAAGAAGTGGGAGAAAGTCTGGGACGACGTCAAATATTGCAGCGAGAAGTGCCGGCGAAACAAGCAAGCCATTGTGCAGGGCTCAAGAAAAACACAATGAATGACCTGCTAACTGTGACGCCCAGAGGACTCTACTGCGAGGCGGGCGATTTTTACATTGACCCGTGGAAAGCAGTCCACAAAGCCGTCATCACTCACGCTCACGCCGACCACGCTCGCTGGGGAAGCAAAAAATATCTTGCAGCCGGCAGTGGTAAACATGTACTTCGGACGAGACTTGGCGAGAAAGCCGATCTAGAGTTTCAACCGCTTGGAGAATCGCTCACCGTTGGTGGCGTTAAAGTGACCTTCGTTCCTGCTGGCCACATTCTTGGATCTGCTCAAGTTGTATTGGAGAAGGGCGGGCACGTCGTTGTAGTCTCGGGTGACTACAAACGTGAAACGGGAACCATCAGCATGCAAGGTCCTCACCAGTTTGTACCGAACTCAAGCAACGCCCCTTTGTGCTGTCAGCGCTTCGGCCGAGACCGCCGAGATAAACGATGCGGGAAACTCCAGCGTTTGAACAGGCAGTTGCGAAGTTCTCCGCCGCCTTGCGATCGGTTTGTTCGAAGTCCTCATTGTCACCCATCGAGTGGATGAAATAGTAGGCCGTGTGGATTCCTGAAAGAGCGGGGCCAAGCGATTCCAACTCAAGGGCATTCCCGACGGCGATTTCGACTGGACTTTCACCGAAGTTCGCTTTGCTCGATTCGCGACGAGTCAAACAACGGACTTCGTGCCCCTTTTCGAGTAGCAGCGATAGCAGTCGGCCACCTACGTAACCGGATGCACCGGTAAGTAGGATCCGACCGCGAGGTGTGTCTGAGTCTGAGTTCACGTTAACGTCCTTGATTGGCATTCATGGCTAGACCGCAACCGAGCGACTACTTATAACGCCAATAGACAAGAGTTCAAAAGACAAGAGTTCAAAACTGCGTACTTCATGATGCAGGGGATTTTGGACACTGCTTCCGGCGTACTACGGCGATTCGCTGTGCAGATTGTGATACGCTCTCGCTTTTCGAAAACTGAAACCGAGCCCCGATTTTGGGCTGGCTGAAAATTGATGCCCAAAATTTTTACTCCTCAAGTCCGAGTCGTAACGGCAGCCTTTCTGATTCAATCAGTCGTGATTGGAATGATGTTTGGCTACGGAGTGTTCTTCAAATTCCTCGAAGACGAATTGGGTTGGTCGCGAACGCTTCTGTCAGGAGCTTCCTCTTTAGCGATACTGGTGATGGGAGTCTTCGCGATTGTTGCGGGGCAGCTTACCGATCGATTCGGGCCTCGCTGGGTGCTGACGGCTACCGGTCTGACAACTGGGGTCGGCTATTTCTTGATGTCATCGATGACTGAACCGTGGCAATTGCTTTCAAGTTTTGGATTGCTCGTTGGACTCGGGTTTGCGTCGCATGATGTTGCGACGCTGTCGACGGTTTCTAGTTGGTATCCTCGCCGACGAGGGTTGGTGACCGGGATCGTAAAAACAGGAAGTGCCTGTGGGCAGATACTTGTTCCGCTGATTGTAACGTTGCTGGTAGCAATCTGGGGTTGGCGAAACGCATTCGCGTCGCTGGGGATTTTGGCGGCCATTTTATTAGTCGCCCTGGCGCAAATGATGCGGCGCAAGGAAGTTGGATCAGAAGCTGATTTCGGCATGCAAGGAAGCATTGCTGAAGATGGCATGAGTTTCAAACAGGCTCGCCAAGACAGGAAACTGTGGACGTTCTGTGCGATCCAATTTTGTTTTCTTCCATCGATGATGACGATCCCTCTGCACATCGTGGCCCATGCGACTGACCTTGGTATGACCACGGAGCGAGCCGCATTGGTTCTTTCGGTGCTTGGGGCGGCGAGTATCGTGGGACGACTATTGGTAGGTCATTTGATTGATCGTTTCGGAGCCAGACAGATTCTCTGTACTTGCCTTGCCGGACTTTTGACTTCGTTGGTAGTGCTTCGCGTTACCGATTCACCATTTTGGCTATTTCCGGTAGCGATAATTTATGGTGTCGCCCACGGCGGATTGTTCACCGCGGTGTCGCCGTCAGTGGCCGAGTACTTTGGAATGAAATCACATGGCGCGATTTTTGGAACGATCGTTTTCTTCGGAACGTTAAGCGGAGCGGCGGGCCCCGTCGTCGCAGGCATGCTGTTTGACCGATTCAACACCTACGACCTCGCCTTCACAATCCTTGCATTCTTAGCGGCAACGGGGGCGCTACTTGCGTGGTCGCTACCCAAACAACGGTTTGCGAGTTAGTGGGTTGATTATTGAGGCCTTGGTCTTCAAATAGCGGTACGAATCTGTGGCCAAACTTGACGACGTCTTCATCTAGCTTTTTCGAGTTTGAAGAAAAGCGGATTTTGGCTCGCAAGGGCACCATCTTTATGGCTCTGTTTTCGGCGCTTTGTTCCCATCTGCCCGCCTTGTTCGGGGGTCAAAAAATTAGCTTGTAGTTCCGAGCCTTTACCGTCACCGTTATCGTCGAAGTTTGGATGTTCTGTCGGATAGAGCGGAGTCTCTCCTCCAAGATACGCGTCCACCATATCTCGCGTTGTCTTGATGTAGAGATCAACAAGCGTCACGGTCCCGTCGTCGTCGCAATCAAACTCAGGTGTTGGCAAGATGCTGGCGAGCGTTTTGGA
Organism: uncultured Pirellulaceae bacterium; assembly: GCA_964582025.1. GTDB lineage: Bacteria > Planctomycetota > Planctomycetia > Pirellulales > Pirellulaceae > Mariniblastus. The sequence goes on from CAZORS010000008.1 coordinate 8,667, forward strand.
CAGATGAATATGAAAGATGGATCCGTTCGTCTCCCATTCGGCTTCGGTGGCCGTAATCACGATTCGATTCTTCTGCGATAGTCCCTTGATGAAATGGCCACTGGCGGGAGTGCAAATGAAAAATACAGAAGATCCTTTTAGCTTTTCGAATGACGATGTGAATTCTTGATGTTGAATATCAATGTCAGGCACGTTGAAGAAAACCGTCGAGCCATCATAGTAGGTGTGCCCAAGCAGAAAAACCCATGCGGTGTCATCGTCTGTCGTGTTCGCCACCAGTTGTTCAGCTTCTTTCAGCAACTCATCTTTCGTCGCTCGCCCGTCTGTTTTCCACTGGTCCGGTTCTGGATCTTCTTCATCTCGACCAAACTGAATTCGGATATTGGATTCCTCAAAACCAAACTTCTCGATCAACGCCGACCGAATCATGGTGACTGACTCTTTGAACTGCTCCAAATGGACTTCGTCGCCCGGCAAGCTGGTCACGATCAGGGCTCTTCGAACTTTGGCGGCACTCTCAACGACGATGGTCGACTTCCTAGTCGGCAACGAATCAGATGTTTTGTCTGTCTGAGCGGCGTGTCCGTTTTCGGCAACTAGATACACAACAGAAAATGCAACCAGTATCGCAGTTAAGAAACAGTTTTTCATTTTGGTCTCGCAGAACTGAACGAAGTACTATCGTGCACGCTTCTATTGAGTTGAATTTTCATTAATGCCAAGTGTTTCGAGGTTTACTGCATTGACGGAAAACGCCGCTGCTGAAACAGCGTCTTTCGACTCTTGCACAGTATTGACCAAAACGCCGCTGGGCGACCATGTCCGCAGCATGCCATTCCACTCGACAGTCAACACGTTGCCATCGGAGTCAATCGTTGCGGCTCCGACCGCGCTAGGGCAAGCGATCGTTTGTGTGCGGGTTAAGTTATCAGTCGTCCAAACATCGACTTTCCCGAATGCCGGCCGCTGCCAAGTCGTATCAGTTGTCACTACAAGTTGTTTTCCGTCGCTGGAAAACCTGACGCAACGAACAGGAGCATCGTTCTCGATACGACGTACATTTTTTGGGTCAGCAGTTGCAACGATCAAAACCAATCCGCTGGCTGTACCAACTGCCAACAGCGACCCATCACGAGAAAATGAAACCGAATGAACTTCGCTTCCAAATTCGCCGATGCTTTCGACCGCCGATCCTGATTCGCAGTCGTACATCCATACTGATCCGTCGCGACTTCCCGCGACGAACTTTGGAGCACCATCATTGGGCGGCGCAAACGCTGCGCAGGATATCTGACGGTTGGAAAGGTCTTTCGTGTTTCCTCGAACAACCTGCTTCAGTTTGACTTCGTAACCGCGACTTACGGTCAGCTCATAAGTTCCATACGGTGAAAGTGCCTTGGCGTACTCCGGGCCAGGAATATGAGCGACGAATTCTTCGCTTGATTCTTCTTCGCTACTCCGCAAGCGTTTCGCGAGTTTTGCGTCCGAGTCCTTGGAGTCAGATTTGGCGATGTCAGTTTTCGAATTGCTCGCCTGGAGCAATATTGGCTGCAAAGGTAATAAAACCAAAACAGAACCCAAGACGATCCAGCCGGTCATTTTCAGTCCAACTGGTTTTTCACCCGCGAGAATTGCCTTCACCCTTTTCTTTAATAGGCGAACACGGCCCAGTCCACTTGCCACAACCGGCATCGAGATTCCCTGAGCGTCTGATAGATAGTCAACGGTATCCAGAAGCGCTTCGGCGTATCGGCGTCGATTTTCTGGATCTTGCGCAACGACCCACGCGTCGCAACATTGTTCTTCGTAAATTTCAATTTGATTTAGCGCGATCCAAACCACTGGATGCCACCAAAAAATCGTCGAAACAAAAATCTCGAGAATCCGAACCCATTGATCACCACGTTGAAAGTGTGCCAATTCATGTCGCAGTAGGGTATCGGCCGCATCGTCGTCAATCGATTCCAATAAACCAGAAGGCAAAACAATGACCGATGTTCCGCGAAGCCCCCACAACATTGGAGACGTCACCCATGGTACGACTCGCGCAGTTGGGTAGTTATTGATGTTGGCCGCTTTCGCGATTCGATTTATCGATCGATCGATTCGAGGATCAGGAACGGCGAGCTTCATCAACCGAACCATCATCGTTGTTACGTAAATCTGATACAGAGCAAACAATACGGCGCCAATCAACCAAACCCACAACAACCATGAGCCAGCGGTTTGCCAGAAGGTCGCATTTTCCGCACTGCTAAATAGATGGCCTGATGCTGCTGATTCAGATGCTGTGACACCAGCGACGGCGTTGCCTGAGAGCTGGTTTTTGTTGATGCCATCTTTCGGCTGAGCTTGGGGGACTTCATTTTCAATCGAAGCATGCGCCGCCAGTGAAGAACTGTTGGCTGCCCATTCTGGCATGATCGGTAGTGGAAGATCAATCAACGGAGGCGTGACAAGCTTAATTAAAACCAGTACCCAAACCCCGTGGGCGAGCGCCTTCGATTTCGTGTTGCGGCAAATGACGTACGCAATGACTCCCAGCAGTGACGCGACGATGGCGTTGGATATCGCAATCGAAATTAGCCAGGCCATAGGGTGTTCCGCAAATGAATAAATCGAATCTCTAGTCTTCGGTCAGTAAATCATGCATTCCCGTCTTCATCGCCGTCGAGCAATTTTCGCAACGACGCTCTTTCGCTCTTTGACAGTTTGCGGCCGCGTAACAGATGAGTTAACAGAGGTTGCATTGAACCACCGCAAAACTTGTCAGCGGTATTCTGTAACCGACGATCAATCAATTCGTCCTGTTGAATGGCCGGACGAAAAAGATGGGGCCAAACGGTTTTGTCTCTCGCGACAAACCCTTTCGCCTTCAACCGGTCCAGCAGTTTCTGCACTGTGGCATGTTGCGATTTAGCATTGTCCTTATAGAGTTCCTCTGCAATCGCGCGCACCGTTGCGGTCTTCGCTTGCCAAAGAACCTTCATCACCGACAGCTCTGCGTCAGTGGCATCTTGAGGAGTACTCTTGCTCATCGCCTGTTACCCAACTGATTCATAAGATTCCCATTGTGGAGCGTGGCCAATGCCGTCCTCGCTCTGAATTATGCTCTCGTTCTATTGTAAAGACGACATGTCTTTAACGTCAACGACGTTTTTTGTAGTTTTTGCTCACTGATTATCGCTTGCATTCTGCACTTTTCACCAGTTATATCCATTGATCAATGAATTCGTATCTTTCTGCTGCTAAAGACGATGCGCCTCGCATTTAACAAAATTATGATCTCCGTCTTGCAATTAAAGACAAGTTGTCTTAAGATGTTGATCGTGAGGCGTCGATGCGACACAATCTCTTTGTGAGGGCGAGTTGATGGGGAAATTCACGTTTGTTTTTTACGTACTGGTTTTGGGCTCTCTGTATGCCCTCATTGGCCAGCCCATGGCTCAAGGATCGAAGCTCGGTTCCGGCGGCACGTTTGATGGCACGCACGACGGCGCCGTCGAGGTAGCTTTGGCAGATCTCGAATTGCCTGCTCTAACGCAGTGGATCGACAAGCGGTTTCGGGATCACCACGAAAAAGAACGCTTGAGTGACATTGGCGTCGTAGATGATGCCGCTTTTCTCCGTCGGATTCATCTTGATCTGTCTGGTCGAATTCCATCCGTGGCTCAGCTTAGGGATTTCATCGACGATTCCAAACCGAACAAGCGGTTGGCGGAAATCGATCGTTTGCTTGAATCCGAACGATTCGGTGAACACATGGCACGGATATGGCGACGAGTTTTGATGCCGGCAAGCACAACTCCAAATCTGGCAAGTTCTGCAGGTCTAGAACGCTGGCTTGAGAAACAACTGGATGACAATGCGGCGTTCGACCAGGTTGTTCGTGAATTGATCACTGCTGGTGGCGCCGAATTTGAAAAGCCTGTCGTCAATTCGGATGCTTTGGTTTCGCAACAAGATCCAATGGCGTCGCCCGTGAACTACCTTGCGAGCACTGGTGGCCAGCCTGCGGAAATGGCAAGCTCCGTTTCGCGAGTTTTCCTCGGCGTCAAGCTTGAATGTGCGATGTGCCACGACCATCCTTTCACTGATTGGACGCAAGACGATTTTTGGGGTGTCGCTGCATTCTTTTCTGGAGCTCAGGTGAGAGGTGGACAATTTCCAGTTCAATCAAGTGAGCAGCAATCACCGCGTGTTGATGCACGGACGACAAGTGTTAGCGACACAGAAGGTCAGTCGTATTCGGTTTCTTTGCCGTGGAGTGAAGGCGACATTGAAATTCCGAAGGACGAGTTGCCGCGACAGTATTTCGCCCGCTGGATGACTTCCAACGAGAATCCGCATTTTTCAGCGACGATTGTTAACAGGGTTTGGCAGCATCTGTGCGGATACGGTTTGACAGATGCAGTTGAAGATTTGGATCAAGCTTCTGAAAGGGAGCGAGCCATCATTCTTGATGACTTGGCCGTCAAGTTTTCGGACAGCAATTTCGACATGCGAGCTTTGGTAAGAGCGATTTGTGCGAGCGAGCACTATCAACGCCCAAGTGATCGAGTTCATGACAACACGATCGTCGAGCCGCGTCCTCTGAAGGTTTTGACCCCTGAACAGTTGTTCGACTCGCTAGAAGTCGCATTGGCGTTGCCGATTTCGCGAATTGATAAAGGCCCCCGTTTCAACGGGCTTCGTGATGCACTTGTGGCTCGAATGGAAGAAGCAGTAGGGGACACGCCGGATGATTTTCGCGGCGGAATCCCACAGGCGCTCACTTTGATGAACGGAACGATTACGGCCGATGCAACCGACTTGAATAAAAGCAAGACGCTCAAAGCAGTCGTCGGTGCTCCATTTCTCAAGCTTGATGAGAAGATATCGACGTTGTTCCTCGCCACGATTGGGCGTGAGCCGAGCGGAATTGAACTGAGTAAATTTGTTGACCAAGTCGACAGCAAAGCCAGCGTACAAGAAAAAGATGAGGCGTTGGCCGGAATCATGTGGGCGTTGATCAACAGCCCTGAATTTGTCTTGGTGAGATGAGTTATTTTCGAAATCCGAACTCACAGTGAAACAACTTAAACTCTGAATCGTTGCAGGAGTACGAACATGCCAATGCTTCCACAATTTACTCGACGAGACTGGCTTCGCGTTTCAGCGGCAAGCTTGGCCGGCGTTTCGTTTTCTGGTTGGCTTCCGCAAATTGCAAATGCAGCTGCAATAAGTAATCGCAAGGAATCGCCCAAGGCTTGCATTTTGCTTTGGATGTCTGGCGGGCCGAGTCAACTCGATACGTTTGACCCGAAATCGGGAACGGATAATGGAGGTCCGGTAAAATCGATCTCGACAGCGGTCCCCGGAATTCAGATCGCGGAATCGCTTCCGGGTATCGCCAAACAAATGAAGGACTTGGCGATTATTCGTGACTTGAATTCGGGCGAAGGCGATCACGGTCGCGGCTCGCAGTTGATGCTGACTGGTTTCAAGCCAAATCCGTCCACCGCCTATCCAAGCATTGGGTCGTTGCTTTCGAAAGAGCTTGGGGCAGTCGATAGCGATCTGCCAAGTTACATCAGTTTGTCCTCCGGCCGGCGACCGGGGAGTCCTGGAGGCCCGGGGTTCCTTGGTCCTCAATATGGACCGCTGGTTGTTTCGGGGAACAGTGACAATGCTTCAGCTCGTGCGAATCTGTCTATCGAAAATCTGGCTCCGCCGCTGGGAATCACCAAACCAACGATGTCCGACAGATTTTCGAATCTGGAATTCCTGCAAAACGAGTTCAACAAACGCAGTGCAAGCGATGCTGCGATGGCACATCAGGCGAATGCGGAACGAGCGGCACGAATGATTGAGTCGCAAGCAAAAAATGCATTTCGACTCGACGAAGAAGATGCGGTTCTAAGAGAAGCCTACGGTCGCAATCGCTTTGGCCAAGGCTGTCTTTTGGCCCGACGGCTGATCGAGCGTGGAGTGCAATTCGTGGAAGTCGAATTGTCCGGAGTCCGAGGCAATGATTTACTTGGCTGGGATACGCATTCAGGAAACTTTGATCGTGTCGGCGATCTGTGTGGTGTGCTTGATCCGGCGTGGTCAACGCTGATGACGGATCTTCGAGACCGTGGAATGCTCGACTCAACATTGATTGTTTGGATGGGAGAGTTCGGTAGAACGCCAACGATCAATGGCACAACGGGACGAGACCATTGGTCCAGTGGGTGGTCAGCGGTGCTCGGTGGAGCTGGAATCAAGGGTGGTCAGGTGATCGGCGACACTGGCAAGGATGGGATGCGATTGCAAAACGAGCCAGAAGAGGGAACAAAAGTCGCTGATTTGCATGCCACAATCTGCGCTGCACTTGGTATCGATCACACGAACGAAAATATGACGAAAGATGATCGCCCGATTGGGTTGGTCGACGAAGACGGTGAGCCAATCGAGGACCTGATCGCCTGACGTTAGTTCCAAATTGATCAACTCAATACTTGAATCCACTCTTTCTTTTCAAACTCGATGCCAGTGACAAATCGCAATGCAAAACGAATTCCGCAAGCCCGCTCAGCGGCTACCGGTTCGTTGCGTTGGTTGCCATTGCGGCACATGATCGCGATGGCAATGGGAGCATTTTTTGCCGCTGTCACTCCGACGACCGCTTCAGCTCAATCCCATTTTGAGTCGTACCCGATGATTCTGATGCTCGACCAAGGGCCAGTGCATGCGAGGTTCAGGATTGGCTTAGCGAAGCGGCCGATCAGCGAACAGCGAAATGATTTGATCGCAGAATTGATAAAGCGCCTAGATACGAACAACGACAAAAAACTGACTCGCGAAGAAGCCAATCAGTCCAGCGTGTTGCGGCGCAAAGCCAAGCGAGGAACTGCCCAGTTTTTAAGAAAACGTAACTTGAACAGCAAGCAAGCTGTGTCGGCCCGAGAAATCCAGATGATGTTCAAGCAGGTTGCTGGCCAACCAGTCATCTTTCGGCAAAACGATTCGGCATCCGAAAGCGATGAGTTTATCTTTGATTTGATTGACTTAGATGGCTCTGGCGTTATCGAAATTGACGAAATGGCCACGGCTGCAAAGCGACTTATCAAGCGGGATAACGATCGAGACGAGTGCATTGGCTTCGATGAAGTTCAACCGCCTGCACCGGAACCGGATCTGCTTCTGATCGATCCGCTCAATCCCGAAATTGAAACGCCGGAGTTCACACACTCGGTATTTTCGGAAATTCTTCGGCGTGCCGATGAACCGCAGTTGGCTCAGCGACTCATTCGAAAGTACGACAAGAATGGCAACGGACGCCTGTCGCCACGCGAGCTTCGCTGGGACGCGAAACGCATATCCGCAATCGACAAAAATGGTGATGGGGAACTTTCACGGGTCGAGTTGGCGGACATCCAAAAGACTCCGTTGGATATTGATCTGACGGTGGATGTTTCGCCAACCGATCCACAAAAACCTGAGCTTCAGATTACTCACTGTAGCGGCAAGCGACTCGATCGCATTGCTCGGCCGGGCGTCGCGAACTTAATGCTGCAGAACGCGACCGTTTCAATTTCCTATCGCCACGTAGATCCAGTTACTGCAGCGATCGATAATGCATTGCGAAAATTCAATCTGCTCGACGCCGACGTTAATGGCTATCTGGATCCAGCGGAAATCGAAGGCGAAACGTTGCTTCAACGTGGCCTGTTTAAACAGATTGATTCTGATGACGATCAGAAGGTTTTCAGTCACGAAATCGAAGACTACGTCCGTGAAAGGGCGGAAGTAAAGGCAATGTCCTGTCGTGTGAATGTCTACGATACTGGCAGCGGATTTTTTCAGTCGATGGATCACAACAATGACGGCCGTATCTCAGTTCGTGAGATGCGTGAAATGAAAAAATCACTTCTCGATTTGCGAACGGATGATACACCGGGCGTCACACGTACAGAACCTGCCCGAAGGTTTCACATTGAGTTTTCGCGTGGCGAATACCAACTGTTTGGTCCAGGCGAACAAGCAATCAAAGAGACCATTTCTTTCAATACTCACAATGCTGCTGGGCCAAAGTGGTTTGTCGGAAGTGATCGAAACAACGATGGCGATCTGACTTGGAATGAATTTCTGGGGCACCGGGAAGACTTTCACTTTTTGGACTCAGACCGCGATGGGCTAATCGATCCAGTCGAAGCCTTTCGGGCCAGCGAACTTAAATCACGATAACGCGACGGGGACAATATGACTGAAGAAGCAATGACAAACTCAAACCATACGAATCGTGTTAGCGAAATTCCAATGGACGACGTCGCAATCGTTAAACGCTTGCGAACATCGCGCGACCGCGTGAAGCAGGAAATTGGCAAGGTCGTCATCGGTCAGGAAGAAGTGATCGACGGTTTGCTGACGAGTTTGCTTTGCGGGGGCCACGTGTTGCTGTACGGCGTTCCCGGACTAGGTAAGACCTTGATGGGCAGGACGCTCGCGCGAACTCTCGACATGCAGTTTCGGCGAATTCAATTCACGCCTGACTTGATGCCGTCTGACATCACGGGAACCGATGTTTTGGAAGAGGATCAAAGCACAGGTGCTCACGCGATGAAGTTCATGGAAGGTCCCGTGTTTACGAACTTCCTGCTTGCCGATGAGATCAATCGAACGCCTCCGAAAACTCAAGCGGCGTTGTTGCAGGCGATGCAGGAACACGAAGTTAGCGTCGGACGCGAGACCTACAAATTGCCGGCTCCGTTTTTCGTCGTCGCCACGCAAAATCCAATCGAGATGGAGGGAACTTATCCGCTCCCCGAAGCACAGCTCGACCGATTCATGTTCAACCTCCGCGTTCGGTATCCAACGGTGGACGAAGAAGTCAACATCATCAAGGGAACGACCGGCACGGTCGAGGCTCATGCTGATCAAGTGCTCGACGCCGAAGAAGTGACTCGATTGCAGGCACTGGTGCGAGGCGTTCCAATCGCCGACGAAGTGATTCGCTTTGCGGCTCGCCTAGTGGCTGCGACTCGTCCTGGAGAAGTTGACGGACTGGATTCCGTTCATCGCTATCTTGGCTACGGAGCAAGTCCACGAGCTTCGCAATATTTGGTCCTTGGTGGAAAAGCGAGGGCGATCATGGAAGGCCGCTACCACGTTAACTTTGAAGACATTCGCGCGCTTGCACCGTTGGTTTTGCGGCATCGACTGGTTTTGAATTTCCATGCACGAACCGACAGTCTCGACTCGGATGCGTTGGTCGAACGGTTGTTGGGTTTGGTAGGGAACGAAGGATAAGATGGCAGTTGACCATACATCTATCGTCGATCCTGCATTCTTTTCGCGATTGGACAACCTCGAACTTCGAGCCAAGTCAGTCGTGGAAGGTTTTATGCAGGGAACGCACCGCAGTCCCTTTGTCGGGTACAGCGTCGAGTTCGCGTCGCATCGGGAATATGTGCCCGGCGACGATTTGCGTCACGTGAATTGGAAACTCTACGCGCGTCAGAAGCGTTTGTACGTAAAAGAGTACGACGCTGAAACGAATATGAACCTCTACATCTATCTTGATGTGAGCGGTTCGATGGAGTGTGCCAGCAATGGTCTGTCAAAGCTCGCTTACGGATCAACGATTGCGGCGGCCCTTGCACATTTGGCGATCAAGCAGCGTGATGCGGTTGGGCTGACACTTTATGCCGACAAAATTCTGGGGCACCTTCCGCCCAAAGCCAAACCACACTATTTGCAAGAGCTGCTTCAGCTCATTGCAACCACTTCCGCGCGACCGGGATCTGATGCTCGGCGCGCTCTTCCACCAGCTGTTGAATTGGCAAAACATCGTGGCATGGTCGTCATTATCAGCGACTTTTTCGACGACACCGAAGCCATCATTCGCGCGATTGACAACCTGCGTTTTCGCCGCCACGAAGTCATTTTGTTTCACATTTTGGATCCATGGGAGCGTGATCTTCCAGCTGATGGGGTGATTCGGTTTCAGGACATGGAAACGGGTGAAGAAATCGTGACTCGTACCGAAGGCATTCGCGACGAGTATTTGGAAGCGGTTGAGAAATGGCGAAAAGAGATCGACGAAGAGTGCCTCAACCGTTCGGTCGATCGAGTCGAAATCACGACGGATGATCCGCTCGACAAAGTGCTTGTCGACTACCTCGCAAAACGTTTCAAGGTAGGGTCATGAATTTCGGATTGGTGCAAACTGGAATGCTTGCCGGCCTGCTTGCTTTGGCTGTCCCGTACATCATTCATTTGATGTTCAGGCAGAAACCGCGAGAGTTCAAAATGGGCTCAGTGCGATTCCTGCGCGAGATCATGGAGAAGCATCGAAACCGAAAGAAAATTTTGCGCTGGTTGTTGATGGCTCTTCGCATGGCCTGCATCGCTTTGATCGCGTTGATGTTTGCAAGACCGTTCTTCAACGAATTGAGTAAGACCGATGGCGATGAAAGACTGGTCGTTATTTTGATCGACAAGTCCGCCAGTATGCAGTTGCTGGATGATGGTGTCAGCCTGACCAGTGAAGCAGTGACGCAAGCAAAGGAAATAATTCGCAGCGCCGAAGATAACACCAAATTCGAAATCGCATTTTTTGATCATCAAGTCCATCCTTTGACCGGAGAAACTGACGATTCGAAAGGAAACGCGTCCCAACCCGCGACCACCTCGCAGCTGTTGAACGAACTGGCCGTCCCCGAAGCAAGCTACTCGGCAACCGATTATGCGGCCGCGTTTCGGTGGGCTCATGATATTTGTGCCAGTTCAAAATCCGATTTGCGTCAACTGCATGTCTTTACTGATCTCCAGCAATCCGGGTTGGCGTGGAGCAACGTCGAGCCGATGCCTGATAGCGTCAAAGTTAACGTTCACGATCTTGGTCGCGACTTACCGAACAACATTGCGATCACCAGATCGACGCCGTCTCGTTTGGTGGTTCGGCCGGGCGATTCCACGACCGTTGAAGTCGCTCTACTAAACTCTGGTCCGTTCGCGCTTGATGAAGTTCCGGTCAAACTCGATATCAAGAATGACACTCGTACCGTTCACAAACACGAAAAGGTTAAGCTTGAACCTGGAAGCGTTGAACGTATCGAATTTGAACTGCCAAAGCTGGAGATTGGACTTTGGGAGGGCAGTGTTACGGTAGAGACGATCGACGATCTTTCGTTCGACAATCTCCGCCACGTCGCAATCTTGGCGAAACCACAGTATCGAGTCTTGGTCGTCGACGATGACGATGAGGAGGGTTTTCTCAGTGAGACGCACCATTTGCAAACGGCGCTTCGTCTTGCTCCAGCAGGAAAGTCATACGAAGAAAGTCCCTACGCAGTCGTTGCAGATTCAATCGGTAGATCTTTCGAAGACTTCGACGTTATCGTGTTGGCAAATGTTCAAAGCGTTGCGATTCAAGATGCAACGCGGCTGAAGAAGTTTGTGAACGCGGGTGGCGGATTGGTGGTCTTTGGAGGAGAGAAAGTCACCGCCGCTGGCTACGAAGCTTTGCAAGATAACGGCATGATCCCTGGCAAACTCTTGGATGTTGAAGAAGCGATCGACTTACCGTGGCGAATCGCAACCTGGAATAAAGATAACTCAATCTTCGCTCCATTCAACGATCCTCAGCACGGAGATCTACGGCAACTCGCATTTCGGGGGCTCATCAAAATGCAGCCTTCTACGGATGCAAATGTGGTTGCGAGATTCCGCGATGAAATCCCTTTTGTCATTACGCAGAGTATCGGGGAACAGGGAGGCGGCGTTGTCTGGGTGACAACATCCTGCGGCAGCCGATGGAGCAATTGGACGCAGAGTGGAATGTATCTGCCAATCGTTCACCAAATGCTTGGCCATCTGACTGGACTCAATACTGGCGGTCCACTTCAGGAAGCGTTGCTCGATACGAACTCAGAGCAATTGGAATCGCGCGTGCCTGGAGTTTTTCGCAGCGGAAAAGCTACACAAGTCGTCAACGTGAGCCCTCGCGAATCAGAAACAGAACGTTGCTCGGTCGAAGACTTTGCCAGCCGTTTTGAACTAAATATTGGCGATCAGGAAATCGGGGTGCCCGCTGCAAGGCTTCGGCGGGCTTCATTTTCCAGCGCATTGGATGTTCGCCAAAATGAGATTTGGCACTGGATCCTGTTCGCGTTGGTGACCTTGGGAGCTGTCGAATTTTTCCTTGCTAATCGGACTGTTGCATAACCACAAACAAGCAATTGGCCTCAACTCGAGTCAACCATGAATGAGAATTCAAAAACCCAGTTCGAAGATCGCTTTCAACGCGTTGTCTCGAAAAAGCGACTCATTTCCGTCGTCACGGCGTGTGGATGGACGGCTCTCGCGTTGTGTGTTTGTTTTGCGATCGTAGCCATTTTGGACTACTTTTTTGAAACGGGCTGGTCATTCCGTGCGATTCTTTTTGTTACGGCGTTGGTAGCTGCCGTGGCTATCGTTTCGATTCATGTTTTCCGCGTTCGGCATCAGTGGAAGCGGCAATCAACTGCTGCTGATGTCGAAGGTCGGTTTCAGGATCTCGGCCAATCGATTCGTACTTCGATCCAACTCAATGATGAAGGGCCAGGAAACTTTTCACCTGACTTGCACAAAGCACTTAACGAATCAGTCGGCGAACAGACACGCGACCTCAGACTCGGTGAAGCCGTGTCGACTGGCCCATTAAAAATAGCCGTCGCGCTGTTGGGTTTGATGATGATTTTGGTTTGCAGTGTCTGTGCGTCGAGTCAGCAATGGCGTTTGGCGGCTTACAGAACCTTTCTTGGCGATCATCCCTATACGACCATCGAAGTTGACCAAGGTGATGTTCGAGTCGACGAAAAGGCAACGTTTACGCTTGACGCTGAAGTCGCTGGCCGAATCAATCGCGACGTTGTGCTGATGACGCGCGAATCTGACGCGGCAGAAGACGACTGGCGAATGCGAGAGCTAACGAATGATGACGCGATTGAACGGGAACCAAATCGAATCAGCTTTCAGGTCGAAATTCCAAAAGTTAAAAAACCGTTTGACTATCGATTGGTCGCTGGCAAGTACTCGACTCCGGTGCATCATGTTGATGTGCGGTATCCGTTGGCCGTCGAAGGATTCCACATCGAGCTGACGATGCCCGAATACACTGGGCTGCGTCCGCGAGTCATCGATAAAGGCAGTTTCGCGGCGCTGCAAGGTACTAAAGCGAAGATCGAAATCGAAATTGATCACCCGCCCAGCAAAGCGTGGATGGAAGTTCGGCCGCCGGTTACGCCACGTGGTGAGGAACCAAAAATTGAAATCGTTGAATTGGATATCGACGGAACGAAGCTTTCAACGGAACGAGACCTCGAATCGGATTGTTTCTATCGAGTGTTTGCTGAACTTCCTGACGGAACGTCCCTGCGGCGCAATCGTTATCGAATACGAGTTCGCGCTGATCGAGCGCCAAGGCTCACTTTCGACAAACCATCGCCATTGGTTGAAGTTCATAGCCTCGCTGAGTTGTTTATGAAGCTTCGGGTATCGGATGATTTCGGATTGAAGCGAGCCGGAATTGTGTTTCAGGTGAACGACGATCCTGAAATTGTGCTCGAAGAAAAAGAGTTCGAAGCCATCCTCTCTAATGCCGGAAAGGAAAAGCCGCAAATCAAGTCGACAATCGAAACGCTTTTGCCGCTCGAGTATTTCAGGATGACGGTTAAAGACAGCGTTTCGTATTACGCTTTTGCCGAGGACAACCGCCCCGGCGAAGCGAATCGTAACGAGACAGATTTGCACTTTATTGACGTGCGTGCGTTTCGTCGAACTTTTGCCATTCCACAAGGCAATAACTCACTCAGTGGAATGGGGCGTGGTCGGGAGCAAACTAGCCTCCCGGCGCTCGACGAAATGATTGGTCGCGAGAGGTTTGTTCTGAACCGAACCGTCCAAATGAAACGAAGTGCGGAACGAAACAAACGAATTGACGCGTCGATCGTAGATGGATTGATCAAGCTGCAAAACGAAACGTCCGAATTTGCCGGAATGCTTGGTGACAGGGCGGTTCAAATTGAGGAGCGGTTTGGAATTCCAGAAGAAGGACGCATTAGCGACCAAATGTATCAAGCCCAGGAAGCAATGTTGGCTTCGGTGGATTCACTCTCCGGTGCCGAGTACGAAGTTGCGTCGCTGCAGGAAAAAGAAGCTTTGCGATATCTGATTGATGCAAGGCAAGTGCTGGAAAACGCCGTTTCTGGAAAGAGCGGCAGTGCCGCACTTGCTGAGTTGCGAAATTTTAGTCGCATGATGTTCCGTAGGATGAATCGTCCGAACAATGACGAGGAACGAGCTCGTGAAATCACTCGAAGGCTACAACAAGCATCGGCTCAACAAAGATACTTGATGGAAGAGATGTCTGATCTTGTTCCCCCTGATTTTCCAAAAACGGAAGACGGGATTGCCGAGGATGTTGCAGTTGATTCGGAGGAAGACGAAAACGCCGCCGCGGAAGAAACGTTGGCCGAGCAACGACATGAAGTCGAAGAGGCGCAGACAAAACTGGGAGACGAAATTGAAGACATCGTTCGCATGATTGATGAACTTGCCCAAGTCAGCGAACTTGTTAAGACAAGGGCCGGACGAGCTGGAGAGTTGGTTGAAGGCGTCAGTGACTCGTTGTCAAAAGATAAAATGGATCAAGCTGTCGAGATTGCTGGCCAAGCAAGTGTGGCGCTTCGGGTGCTTGCGGAAAATGTCGCGGGTGTCACTGCGAACGAATCGACAAAACGCCTCGGTGCCGCAAGAGATTTGAGTATGGCGATCACGGACGAGCTTCGTGGCCTTGCCAGTCAACTTGAATCGACAAAACAAAATGCTGAAAAGAAAGATGCGTCGGCCGATGAATTAGTCGAGCGGGAAGAAGACGTCGCCGCTGAACTCGCGAAAGTCGCTGAAACACAAGGCGAAGTAGCCGAAACGATTCTCGATATCCTTGATTCAATTATTGATCCAGAAAAAGGAATCATCGACTCCGAAGACAAGATGGTCAAACGGATACAGGAACTTAAGGCAGACAACAAGCTTGAGCAATCCGTTACCCGGGCTCAATCGCTTCATGAGGTCATCAACACACTCGTTTGGAATGATGCTGAGGTAAGTACGAGCGATTTGGCAGAGCGATTCGACATCGTTTCGCAACGACTCGATGCGATGCATCGTGAGCTGCTTTCTCCGCGAATTGAACAGCTTACGAAGCTTGAAGAACGAGCCGTGGAAGCCAAACAAAAACTCCAGCAAATGCAATCTGAAGATCAAGTCTCACGTTGGCACGAACGAGCAGAAGGGCTCGCGGACGATATCGATGCCGCCGAAATCGCAGAAAAGCCTGTCAATACGTTGCGCGAAGTGATGGCCGACGCAGGGTGGGGATCTGAAGCCTCGAGAAACTGGAATTGGGAAACGGATGCCAGTGGAGCGATGCTAAAAGCTCCCAAGGAATATGCTTCGTCCCTCGATGAAGTTATCGAAGAGATCAAACATCACATTCGCGAACTCTCAATCGCTGACGCGGAATTTGCAACCGCTGGCGGCGTTCCGCCAAAGTACGAACATTTCGTGGAACGCTATTGGGAGGTTCTGGCGGGTGCGATTGATCAACCGAACGAGCAGTAGAAACGACAAACAAGTCAAAAACTAACGAGCAAAAACAGGGGAATGAAATGAACAGATCCATCACAGCAAAACTTAATCTGGTAGCAGCACTGATCGTTTCCGTTTTAGTGCTGTCGCCTGCGGTTGCTCTATCGCAGGACACGGCACAGGATTCTGCTGAAAAGACAACGGCTGCCAAAAAGGAATCCGAAGCCGTTGATGCACTTCGGATTCGTCAGCGCGAGCAATGGACGAAATACTATATTCAAAAGATCAAAGACTACAGTTTTCATTTTGAGTCCGATGCTGAGAAGCCGCTCAAACTGTTGCCAGACTCGAAGCTTCACTATTTGAATACGGTTCGTGGTCGGGAAACACACGGCGAGATGTTTATCTGGACTTCCAACGGGAAGTGTGTCTTGGCTGGCTCGATCCTTTCATACGACATGGCTGCCAATCAGCGACGAGTCGCACATGAATTTCACTCGTTTTCGGAGAACAAAATCCAAGGCGGACACCGCCAATTCCCGGTCGAGATGGAAGCTCCTGGAGTGAAGTTTGAGGAGATCGCGGGAGCTCCCAAAGTTTCTAAGTCGCGCGCGTTGCGGCTTGTTCAGTTACGTCGACTCGCCAAATCATTCGAGGCCACGACATTGGCTGGCGGTGAAGTTGTGCGTCCGTTGCGTGCACTGGATCAGCCTATCTTTCGATACGAAACTGAAAACATCGATGACGATGGAGCAGTCTTCGCTTATGTCACTGGAACCGACCCGGAATTACTTGTCACCATTGAATCACGCTCAACTAAAGACGGTCCCAAATGGCACTTTGCGGCAGCCCGATTCACGGACTTGCCAATCACATTGAGCTACAAGAAAGCACCCGTTTGGGAATTCAATGAACAGTCAAACTATGCCGGCGGCTATTCGTGTACACACGGAATCGATTTTCAACCCAGCATGCCCGCCGTTTCTGAAGAAGAAACAGAAGCAACGAAACTCCAGAAAGCTAAAGAGGCTTCAAAATGAAAACGATCATGCAACCAGATCGATTTGGATTGATTTCAATAGCGAGCGTTTTTTTGCTGCTAGTCGTTTTCCCGACAACCTCCTTTGGTCAGACCACAACGACACAAGAGCACGTCGAAAAAACGAAAGACGCTGATGAGAAAAAAGATCAGCGGCAAATCGAGCGAGATCTTTGGACGATCTACTACGCTCAGCAGATTCCCAAATACACGTTTTATCTCCAATCAGACGAGGAAGCGCCATTAAAAAGTATCTCTGAGCCAAAGCTTCGGTATTGGAATTCAGTCCGGCAGGGAAACAACCATGGAGAACTGTTCATCTGGACTCGCAATGGACGATGCGTGCTGGCGGGAGCAATCCTGTCGTATCAGTTGGGGAGCGACGTGCGAGAAGTGGCCCACGAATTCCATTCTTTCTCTGCCGAGAAAATTGTTGGCGATCGTGAAGGGGAGGCATTCGAGATCAGTGCTCCAGGCGTCAACTTTAAACCCGTTCCGGGCGCGAATCCGCCAGCCAAATCGCGTGCGCTGCGAATGGTTCAGCTCAGGAAAATGGCCAAGTTGTTTGAAGCTTCGACAATGTCCAAAGCAAATTCAACGATGTCCAGAAAAAGCGAGTCCCTGCCGTTACGTGCTCTCAGCCAACCGATTTTTCGATATGAAACCAAAGAAGTTTCTGATGACGGAGCAATTTTTGCATACGTAACTGGGACGGATCCGGAAGTGCTTGTCGCGATTGAATCTCGGCAGACCGAAGACGGTCCGCAATGGGTTTACGGCGCAGCTCGCTTTACCGACTTGCCAATTACGCTGAAGTACAAAGACAAAACGGTTTGGGAATTTGACCAAGCTTCAACCTATGTTGGCGGCTATGAATTTAAACACCTTGAAAGACATCCGCTCAGCCCGAACCTTGAAGAGGAAGAGGAAGAGACTAAGGGGGCGGCAACGGAAACTAAGGTCGTGAACCCGAAATCGAACGTCAAAGGCAAATAGATGAATCAGACGATCGACTTTCTTTCACCTGCTAACAGCATGTTCCTACTGGCGCTTTTCGTGGCAGTGACGATGGCCTACTTGGCTGTGCGGCTGAGCAGCGGACGATCGAGCAAGCTTTCTAGGAAATGGCCAATCTACCTTTTGCGCGGTTTGTTTCTGGCGACCTTGCTGGCGCTGTTGCTCAATCCGGTTCGCGTGACCGAACGCGAAGGCGCGATGGAACCTTCGCAAGTCTTCTTTTTGCTTGATGCGTCTGAAAGTATGGCGATCGGAAACGAAAACGAAACTCGATGGGATGACGCAATTCGAAAGATTGACAGCGCGACCAAGGCAGCGTCTGAGACGGCTGCTGTCGAGGTCAGCTTGTTCCAGTTTGGCCGTCGATTGAAGGCTGTTGAGTCGCCCGCATCGCTCGGATTGGTCGATTCGTTTTCAAAAGACGGAATGGGAGTCACGTTTGTTGAAAAAGAAAGCGACGCGACGGCCTCAATCGATGGCCAGGAACAACTCGCTCACGCCAATGAACCTGACACGCAGTTGGTTTCTGCCCTGCAACAGATCTCAAGCCGGTTTGGACGCAAGCCGCCAGCAGCAGTCGTCGTGTTTTCCGATGGGCGAGCCAGAGACGCGTCCCGAGCCGAACTGGTTTCCGAAACGTTCAGCAAGCTTGGCGTTCCGATTCATGCGGCTCCCGTCGGCGACACCACCGGACATGGCGACATCGCGTTGGTTTCGCTGGTCGTTCCATCGTCGACACGCAAACAATCGGAAGTTAATGCTCAGGTGTTCTTGAGAAGCTATGGATTTGATGATCAACGCGTACAGGTTCAACTGAACTCGATTGACGAAAACAAACAGAAACTAAAACGATTGGCATCCGTTCCCGTTACTCTGAAGAGCGGTTTTCAATCCGTTCCGATTAACTTTCGAACAGACTCGACGACTCAGCTGCTCGAAGCCGTCGTTTCGCAACAGCCGAATGAAGTTTCTACCGACAACAATCGATTCGAATCGGAACTTACAATCTCCCGGGAGAAGATTCGGGTTTTGTACTACGAAGGCAGTCGCATGCCATCGATTCCAACGGTGTCCGCCAACGGTGCCGTCACGTTTAAAGGCCCGACTTCGCCGTTGGAGAAGGCGCTCAAGTCCGATCCTGACATTGAGTGCGTCTCGATCCAAGTGTCGGTGGATATGCTCAGAAGTTTCCCGAACGATACCGGAACGTTTCCCGGTTCGGCGGCAGATCTTTCAGGGTTTGACGCCGTCATTCTGAGTGACATCCCGCGACGGACTTTCACTGGCAAACAACTGGAGTGGATTGAACGATGGGTTCGCCAACGCGGGGGCGGGCTCTGCATGCTTGGCGGACGTAATAGTTTCGGATCCGGCGAGTGGAACAATTCGCAATTGGAAAAGATTCTGCCGGTTAAGTTCAAGCCACAATTTGACTGGCAAAACGCGTTTCAAGTCGAGGTGAATCTGGACATCGAATCGACAATTCATCCAACGCTAAAAATCGCTTCCGACGATCAACTGAATCGTGATTTGCTTGGTAAGTTTCCTGGGTTTACCGGAGCAAACGTTGGGCTGCTACCAAAACCTGACATGGCGAAAGTTCTGGCTGTCGCCAGTGCCGAAGGCAACGTTGCTCCGGGCCAACGTCCTAGCTCTCTGTTTACGTCTCAAGGGATTCGAGAGGTGTTTTCATCCACCAAACGCGATCCTGCGGTCGAGATTCCGAACGAGTTTGCCGCAGTCACTGTTGGTCAGTATGGCAAGGGACGATCGATGGCGATGAGCCTTCCAATTACTGGACCGGCGGCAGAACGATTTTTGAAGTGGGGCACGAAAACGAACGAGAATCGTTACTATGCCCAGTTCTGGCGAAACACGATCTACTGGCTGACGGAACGTTCGTCAGTGGGTCGCCGGCGATTGGTCGCGAAGTGCGACAAACGTCACTACGGACCAGGCGAGACGATAACATTGGACGCCAATGCGTTCATGGAAACCTCAAAGCGGACAACGTCCTATCGGATCGTCGGCATGATTGAACCTCAATCATTTGACCAGATCGATTCTGACTATTCCGTGGTTCGCTGGCCCAACAATGTGCCGCGACCAGATGCTAGTGAAAGTGCATTTGTGATTTGGGGTGAAGAGTTTGAACTCCCGGTGAAAAAGATCGCAGGCACCGACCAATATCAGATCGAGCTTCCGATTGCAGAGACATTGCCTTCGGGAAGTGCAAACCAATCGATGCGTATCGAATTGACCGCGTACGAAGGCGGTTCGCAAGTCGACAGTACTTCGGTGCCAATTCAAATCTTGCACGATCCGTTCGAACAACAGAATCCGTTTCCAAACCATGAGCTTCTGACAACACTTGCCGAAGGTGCTGATGGCTCGATTCTTGAGAGTGACGAGGATCTTGCCAAGCTAATGAAAGAGCTGCCAATTTCGCGTGGTCCATCCGAATTCAGCAGTGCTCCGATCTGGAGCCAATGGTGGGCGATGACAATTTTGTTAGGGTTGGCCACTTCAGAGTGGTGCTACCGGCGCTGGATAGGATTGGCGTAACACAATGTCAGTCATGGTCGAAGCAAACTGGTGTCTGAATCCGTTGAGCAGCTTATGGGTGGGTTCTGGTGCAAAAATATGAACTGGCGGTCCGTTTGCAAAACCGTTCAGCGCACCAAAAAACCGAGATCGTTTTCGACCTCGGATTTTGATGGCTCAAAAAGTTCACCCGGCAGGTTCAGCAGTTAGGCAATCTTTCGTCTTCTGCGAACAAACACAAGCGAAGACGCGAGGCCCAACAAAACAACTGAACTAGGTTCGGGAACGGCTGATGTTGAAATCGAAACTTGAAAAGTTCCGGTTGATCCGCTTCCAAAAATATTTTGATCCAGCTCAGCGCCCGCACCAGTAAGCCAGTTTGCGTTTGCTGATCCAGCTCCGGGTTGGATATCACCAAATGTCAATGTCGACGTGCCGTCTGCGATTGAATCGAAGCCGAATGAACCCAGAGCGATGCTCGAGCCAGTAGGTGCAGCGTTGCTGAACGCGGCACTCTCCCAGTTGATCGTTGTCGAAGTAAATTCGTCCGTTGTTAGTAAATCAAAAACCGAGTCGGGGCTTGCCGCCGCTATTACGCCGGCGTCAGCTGATGCGAGAGTCCCGGTTAAGCCGAATCCCAACAAGCCATCATCGGATAAAGCTGTATCCGGGGACGTTTCGGAAAGAAAAACTCCCGCATCAACCGATGATCCCGTATCGATGACGAATGAGTCCCCAAAAGTCGAACCGCCATCAATCGAAAACTGAATCAGATTGTCGGCATGACTGCTCGCGCTAAAACTGAGACTAAATACTAGAAGGAATAACGCTGCAGGAATTTTGTAATAGCTCATTTTCTCTCTCGTACGGATTGGGACAGTTAAGTCAAATGTGAGCCGTGCGAGGTTCTGCCTCGATGATGACTCTGCTGGTCGCCATTCAATAGCTCGGCTGAGTCGACATCGCTTCGGCATGCCGTTCTCCAAAGATGGGCCCCCTTTCGCCCTCCATTCGCCTCAACAATTCATCACGACGGTGCTCTGTCGTGATCAGAAACAAAACTGAAAAGGAATCCAGCGTCGTAGTTGGGGAATGCTTGAAATGGCCTGCGAATGGAATCTGTTCCTCGATCGATCTCAACATGAAAAACCTTCCGCTGCCCATTCATCTCCACCAAGAACGCTGCATCCGGTGTGCAGCACAAAGGAAACCAACCAATACGACTCGTCCAATAGAAAATTGGCGATCATCGTAAAGGAGGGGACTAGCGGTTTGGGTTCAAAGAGACCAACTTCACGAACAGCGATGCTTCGCCATACAGAAATTTTGAATTAGTGGGTCGATTAGTGGGTCGCTCAGAGAGAGGGGACCGCGCATGAAAAAACCGAGATCGTTTCCGATCTCGGTTTTTGTTTGTTGAAAAAGTACACCCGGCAGGATTCGAACCTGCAACCCTCGGTTCCGAAGGTCAGATCTGATACGAAATTCGTTACTTCGTTTCACGCCAAAAACCCTGCAAAAACAAAGGCTTTTAGCCCACTTTCGGCCTTTGAACTCTCTTCGCCAAACGTCCAGATTTTACATAGTAATGTTCGTCGAAGCGATTGACCGATTTCTCAAAAAGAACCTGTAGCGGGCTTTCTCAAACCCAAAACTATGAAGTTTCTTGGTAAGTGCAAGAATTGCTTTAGACTTCGTCAGTTTTTCTTGTGAATAAAATTCAGCATGCTTTTGGTAACCTTGACATCTAAGTATTCGTTTCTGCTACCGTCTTGGATTGCACTCCGCGTACCAACCATGAAGCTGGAAGAAAAGTTCCAATCGATTCAAGCTCAGCACGCTCCTGGGCAAGAAGCACGTAAGCGCGGCGATTGGATTGAATCATTGATGCGTGGTCCCGTGATGGAAGGCGTGCCTGTCGACTTTTCCCACGGTGACGTCGATGCGTTCAAGCCGACTCCGGGGGCCTTCGAAGCTTGGCAAAGTGGCTTTGAAAGTGGCGGAGAACAGGCCTACACAGAATATCGCGGCGACGGTTCGATTCGCGAAGCGTTGGCAGAAAGGCTTGCCGCATTTACCGGCCGACAAATCTGTTCCAACGAGGAACTAATCCTGACGCCTGGGACTCAAGGTGCTCTGTTTCTTGCCTTTGCGGCGTCAATCACGACGGGCACAAAAGCTGCAATCCTTGAACCTGACTATTTCGCCAATCGCAAGCTGGTTCAGTTTCTGGGCGGTGAAATGTGTCCGATTCCCCTGCACTACAAGGACCATGCTGCCGAAAAAGGCCCTGACCTGCAGCAGTTAGAAGAGTCATTCAAGCAAGGCGTCCGTGTCTTTGCCTTCTCGAACCCGAACAATCCGACTGGCATTGTCTTTCCTCAATTAACCATTGAAGCGATTGCCGAACTTGCGGCCAAGCACGACGTGACGCTAATTGTCGATCAGCTTTACTCACGATTGCTTTACTCTGGCGAGCAGTTTACGCATCTCTGTGCGTGCCCAAATTCGCCGGATAACGTGATCACGATCATGGGGCCATCAAAAACGGAATCGCTAAGCGGCTTCCGTCTGGGGGTCGCCATTGGTCCGGCTGAGATGGTTGAACGCATGGAGCGTTTGCAGGCGATCGTGTCGTTGCGAGCTGCGGGCTACAGTCAAGCCGCATTGAGAACTTGGTTCAATGAGCCAGCGGGCTGGATGGAGCAGCGGGTTGCTGAACACGAGGCAATTCGCGATGACCTGTTGTCGGTGTTTCGAGACGCAGGCCTTTCTGTCGCGACGCCGCAGGCAGGAAGTTATCTGTTTCCCCAGTTGCCAAAACTTGAAATTGATTTGCTTGCCTTTGTTGGGCTGCTTCGTCACCAGGCAAAAGTCACCGTCACGCCTGGCACTCAATTCGCGCCACATTTGAATTCCAGCATTCGGCTGAACTTTTCACAGGATCATGCCAATGCGGTAGCGGCTGCTCGACGTATCGTGAAAATGGTCGAGGCTTACCGACGATGATTGATGAACAGCCTATTCCGCAGGGCTTGTATTTGCCTGCATCGCGATATGCCGATTTGATCTACACCTCAGGGATGACTCCGCGAATCAAAGGCGAGTTGCAGCATGTTGGCCAAATCAAAATCGACACGCCGATGGAGCTGTATCGCCCTGCTGTCGAACTGGCGATATCGAATGCTCTTGTCGCAGCAGAGGGGCTTGTTCGGGACAATGAGTATACCTTCAAAGTGCTGCAACTGAACGTATTTATCAACGCTGAAAAAGGGTTCGCTTCACATGCAGCTTTGGCCGACTTTGCGTCGGAAAAGATCGCTGATAAGTACGGGCCACAATCTATCGGAAGCCGAGCCGCGATTGGTGTCGCCTCATTGCCGGGTGACGCGCCTGTCGAAATCACGCTGACAGCTGCGGTGTCAAAGAAATAAACTGAATTGGAATTTCAACGATGCGAACATTACACACGAGAACAACATTTGCTGCACTGGCTTCGATATTGCTGATGGCCTCGTTTGTTAGCGCTCAGTCGCAACAGACAGCCCATGTGCGACCGATTGTTGGCTCCCGTATGATCTTCGGCGATGGAGAAGTTGCTGAGTACACGCTGAAGTGTTTTTTGCATCTTTGTCGTGAGCCTTCGCCCAATGTGGTCATCATTAGCCTCAATGGAGATTCGCGAGCTACCGATGCGAGGTTGAAAGAATTCGGTGCTGCTTCGGTCGCAACGATCGATTCGATTAACTCTGACGCGGAAGCACTTACGCTACAGATGCTCAATGTCAGCGGTGTTTGGGTCGAAGGAAGCACCGATGCGATTTCTGAGAATCGCCTGATGCTCGCATTGTTGAAAAACGTAACCAAGCGAAATGGCGTTGTTGCTGCTGGATCAGATTCCGTCTCCCTAATTAAAGCTCTTGACGAAAACGATACCGCGACACGGGTCGAATCTCCTTTCGCGAAACTTGAATTTCACTTTGGCAAGGAGTTCTCCGCAAACACGAAGGACACCAACACCGCAACGAAGAAAGTGCACTGCTTGATTCCTGACTCGTCTGTTTTGGTCATTCATGGCGGAAGAAAAATTGCCGGTTACGGTCACGATGATGTTGAGCTGGTCGTCGAGGAAGCCAACGGTTGGCCTGAACGTCGTGACACATTCGAATGCCCTGATGTGTTCAGCCCCGGCAGTTACCCGTTCTATGCTCGTGATCTGCTGTCGTGGATTCGTTCTGCAAATGAGCGAAACAGTGCTGTTTTTCCGCCTGAGAAAGTGTCAACGCCAGTTGTTGAAGCAGGCACCTTGTTTCTTCATGGCGGTTCTCGCATTCGAGAGAACGTGATGCGAGAGTTCATTAAACTTGTTGGTGGAGAAGACGCGCAAATTGTCTGTATTCCCAGTGCCTCGCGGTTCGAGTGGTCGGAAGAGGTTCGTTCACATAGTGCTGAAATGCTTGCTGAGCTTGGACATTCAAATTTTACAATCCTGCACACTGGCGACCCACTGATCGCCGACCAAAACGAGGAGTTCGCTGAACTGCTTGGCAAGGCCAAGGGTGTCTGGATCGATGGCGGTAGAACGTATCGGTTTATGGATTGCTACCAGGGAACTCAGATTGAATCGTTGCTTGCTGGAGTCCTCCACCGAGGCGGCGTTGTCGGCGGCAGTTCCGCGGGCTGTCAGGTACCAAGCGATTTTCTGGTGCGAGGCAATCCCAGAACAAATCGCGACATTGTCCACGACGGCTACACGCGTGGGCTTGGACTGCTCAAAGGAGTCATCATAGATGCTCACTTTCTTCAACGTGGCCGCCACGAGCCATTCCTTGAATTGATGAAATCTCATCCGCAGATGTTGGGAATCGGAATCGACGAAAGTACAGCAATCGTTGTGCAGGGAACCTCGGCGAGAGTCATTGGCGCTCATGCTGTTTCAATCTACGACCTGAACGGAGAAGCATCCGGCGAGTTCAAGCCGGTCATTCTGAAGGCGGGTGAAACGTATAATTTTGAACGGAGAGCGACTGAACGATGAGCTTCGCGTTGTTGCTGGGCAAGGCGAGGAATTGCGGTGAACGGTCAACTCGCCCACTCGCCCGGGCGTAGTGCTCTCATTTTTAAGCAATGCAGTGGCTGAAGCGAAACGCGCAACATATCATGAGGCTGATTTGTCCTTTTGTTGTTGTCGTAGTCAGATACACCGTTTACTTCCATGCGCAAAGCCACGCCATCTCTCAACGCACTACGAGCATTTGAATCCGCAGCGCGGCACGAAAGCTTTTCGAAAGCTGCGGAAGAACTTGGCGTCTCTGCCAGTGCCATCAGTCAGCAAGTGGCTCAACTGGAAGCGGAACTCGGCATCAGGCTTTTCGATCGCTTGAAGCAGCGGATCAAAATGAGTGACGCCGGTCGAAAGTATCAGTCGTCCCTGTCCGCCGCTTTGGATCGGATTGAATCCGCAACGACAGACCTGATCGGCGGCAAGGGCACGCAGCGTTTGCGAGTCGGTTCGTTGCCTTCGCTAGCAAGCTACTGGTTGATCCCAAGGCTGGCCGATTTCATGGCGAATCATCCAGAGATTAACCTGCAAGTTGTCACCCTCGATCTGGATTTCTCCACACCCGAATGATCGCCAAACTTACAGGGTGGCCGGATCGACGTTGGACTGTTCTACGGCGATGGTCATTGGGAGGGACTGCGTTCCGAAAGGCTAATGAGCGAACAGTTGGTGCCGGTCGTCTCAGTTGGCATTCTTGAAGAGGGCGAAGAGCTTGATGATGCCGACGAGATCATTGCAAAGCTTCCTCGCTTGCTTCATTCGACCAGACCGCAGAGCTGGGAAGAATGGTTTCGATCGCAAGGACAAGACCCCTTGCCCACAGACGGTCCAAGCTTCGAACATTTCCACATGTTGGTCGATGCAGCCAAGTCTGGAATCGGCATTGCACTTGTTCCGCTTGCTTTCGTGAAACGCGAACTCGCAGCCAATTTGCTTGTTCGATTGGGGCAGGCTGAACTGGTCGCGGAAAGGGCCTACTACGTTGTTTCCGACCCTGCCAGTGGACTATCAACGGCGCAAGAAACGTTTTGCAAGTGGCTACACCAGCAAACGAATTCGCATAGCTGAGATCGTTGTGCAGGCTTGCAATATTCGTTTTACCCCAAACTGAGATGCCTCACTGTTGCAACCTGAAAACATGTGCGTATACTTAATAAATAGATCGCATGCTTACTAATCAATAAGTTAACTTAGTGTCTGCCGAGGCAGTTATGAGCCAGTTAAGCGTAAAACAAAAAACTGCCCCATCGAACGATGAGGCCTATCAGTTGATGCTGTTGCTGAGGACGGCGTATTTTTCATTGAGAAGGAAGTGCAACGCTGTTTGCCAGAAGAATGACTGCAATGGAGACCAATTCGTTGTTCTTGGTATTCTTTCCGAAAATCAGGATGGTGCGACTCAGCAGACTTTGTCTGAAGAAAGTGGGTACGATCCAGTAACGATTGGAACCATGCTCAAAACAATGCACCGAAACGGACTGGTTGAACGCGAGCCACATCCCGTTGATCGTCGTGCGAAACTGGTACGCATTACTTCTACAGGCAAACAGACGTTCCGCAAGCTTTGGCGTGACTCGCTGTCGCTACGCGATTCGTTCTCCGACTGCATGACCCCGAATCAGCAGAAAACTTTCGCCAGAGCCTTGTGCTCAATTACTGAAGCAATGGATTCACTTGAAACATGAGGTGGTGCCATGCTGATGTGTGCAGGCCCTACTTGTGGTTTCTTAACCTGAAACAAGCAGTTTCGTTCGCGCCACGCTCACATCGCGATTAAAACATGACACCCGTCAATTTAACTCTGAAACGAAACAACGAGAATTTGGACCGGAAACACAGAACTTCAGTTGGATGAAAGATCACCTGACTAACGCTTGCAATTTTCCTTAGGACGTAGATGAAAATGAAATCCCTGCTCAATAGATTGAACGTAAAAGCCAACAACCTTGGTGGATGTGCCGGTACCGATGACTGGGTCGGCGGCGGTAAAAAGTTAACTTCTTATTCGCCGGCAACGGGTGAGGCGATCGCGGAAGTCGAATTGGTCAATGAAGCCAACTACGATGCGATCATTGACCGGTCGGTGACTGCTTTTGAAACGTGGCGAACGATGCCGGCGCCGCTGCGGGGCCAGGTCGTCCGCGATTTGGGAAACCGACTGCGCGAACTGCGTGAACCGCTAGGCGAACTTGTGACGCTGGAGATGGGCAAGATCAAGGCCGAGGGAATCGGCGAAGTTCAGGAGATGATTGACATCTGCGATTTCGCTGTTGGACTTTCGCGGCAACTCTGTGGCAACACGATGCATTCCGAACGTCCGGGACATCGGATGTACGAACAATGGCATCCGCTGGGGCCGATCGGGATCATCAGTGCCTTCAATTTCCCTGTGGCTGTTTGGTCCTGGAATGCCGCGTTGGCTGCTGTTTGCGGTGACACGATGACGTGGAAACCTTCGCCGCAAACACCGCTAACTGCCGTCGCAGTGCAGCACATTTGCAACGAAGTCATGGCGGATCACAACGTGGCTGGCGTTTTCAATTTGGCGATCGGTAGCAATCAGTCGATCGCGCCGCGAATGGTTAACGATCGAAGACTACCTTTGATCAGCTTCACAGGATCCTGCGAAATTGGAAAGGTCGTTGCCGAGAAGGTCGGGGCGCGGATGGGCAAAACGCTGCTGGAACTTGGCGGCAACAATGCGATCATCGTCGAAGCCGATGCCAATATGGATTTGGCAATCCGTGGCATCCTGTTCGGCGCCGTTGGAACTGCCGGCCAACGATGTACGTCTACACGACGCGTTTTTGTGCATAAGTCAGTCGCTGACAACCTGGTTGATTTGCTTGTCGCAGCCTATGGTCAAGTTTCCATTGGCGATCCGTTGGACGCTTCGACTTTGATGGGGCCGCTGATCGCGCAGCAATCGGTCGATGCTTACACGAAAGCGATTGAATCGGCCGTCGCTGAGGGCGGTGAAGTTGTCTGCGGTGGCAAGGTGTTGTCAGATCGCCCGGGTAACTTTGTGGAACCAACGATCATCCGCATGGCCGCGCAGACGGCTCAAGTTCACTGTGAGACCTTTGCTCCAATCTTGTACGTCATGGAGTACGATTCGCTAGACGATGCCATTGGCTCGCAAAACGCTGTGCCTCAAGGTTTGTCGAGTGCGATCTTTACGACAAACTTGCAGACTGCTGAAACGTTTCTTTCGGCAACGGGTTCGGATTGCGGCATCGCGAACGTCAACATTGGAACCAGCGGTGCTGAAATCGGCGGTGCCTTTGGTGGCGAGAAGGATACGGGTGGTGGCCGTGAGTCGGGTTCAGATTCGTGGAAACTTTATATGCGTCGTCAGACGAACACGATCAACTGGTCTGATGACTTGCCGTTGGCTCAGGGCATTGAGTTTGGTTAACGTCTTGGGTGACTTTGGGCGATTGTTGATGGTTGTCTTCGCGTGCAAACCGGCGGCAAGCGACTTGCAGTTCAATTGTATTACGCAACAGTGACGTCGGGTTAGCAACGGAGTTTGACAGAATTAACGGGTGCCATGTTTACGCAACACGTAAGCATGCTCATGCTTCGCGTGAGAATGGCACCCGGACGTGTCTGAGTCGCACCCAAACACGCTCCATCGTGTAATAAAAAAGTCAATGATACCAAGTTTGAATTAACCACCAACAAAACCCGCGGCACATACAGGATCTCGATTTACAGATAGGCTACTTGCAAAAGCGAAAACCATGAACGTACTTCAGCAGGCTCCGCGACTCGATATTGCCTCGGCAGAGGAAGTTGTTCTGCGGCTCTACGGGATCCAGCCGACTCAATCCGCGAAGCAGTTGGATAGCGACCGCGATCAAAACTTTTTGATTCAGTCGGACGACAGGCAATTCGTTTTGAAGATTTCCAATGCGAGCGAATCTCGCGACAATCTTGTCGCTCAAAACGAAATGATGGGTCGCATCGCAGCGAGTGAAGCTGCTTTTCCAGAAGCAACGAAAGTCATTCCGTCACTGGATGGCAATCTGATCGAGCAGGCGACGGCTGACGATGTTTCTCACATGGTTCGGCTGGTGACCTTCGTTGCTGGCACGCCGATGGCGCAGCTCAATCATTGCGGCGAAGCGTTGCTCTTTGGCTTGGGCGCCGCTGTTGCAGGTATCACAGAAGCGCTCGGCGACTACGATCACCCAGCACTACACCGCGATTTTAACTGGGATCTTGCCAATGGGCTTTCAGTGGTTGAATCAAGGTTGAGCTTGATCGAAGATCCATCGAAGCGGCAACAGATCGAGCTGTTGCTGAACCGGTTTCGGAAGCAGACGCTTCCGCTGCTTCAGGCGTTACCCAAAACCGCGATTCACAACGACGCCAACGATGGTAACGTGATCGTGAGAGCCGTCGATGATTCCGTTGTGCCCAATCGCGTCGTCAGCGTCATTGATTTTGGCGATGCGGTTTACAGCTGGACCGTGAACGAACTGGCAATCGCAATCGCCTACGCAATCCTTGAGCACGCGGACCCATTCGCAGCGATGTTGCAAATCATCGATGGCTACCAGAGCCGACGTCAGCTTTGCGAAACGGAAGCTTCCGCTCTGTTTGGGTTGGTCTGCATGCGGCTGTGTGCCAGCGCTGCGATTGCCGCCGAACAGCAGCGTCAACAGCCGGACAACCTCTATCTGTCGGTCAGCCAGGCTCCGATCGCGAACACACTGCCACAGTTGTTGGAGATTCCTTTTGAGTTCGCGGCTGCGACGATTCGTAAGCAGTGTGGCTTCGAGGCGAATCCGCATGGGCAGCGAGTCAAAACATGGTTGTCAGATGACAGTCGCCGATTCGTTTTCCCGATTGAGCTTCCCTCGTGTGAACTCTCTGACAAATCGAACAACATCAATCGCCCAGCGGAGTCCGATTTACTGGTGCTGGATCTTGGTGTTGAGAGTCCGCATTTGATCGGGCCCGATTCGGTCACCGAGCCCGTTCTCCAGCGCATCATTGACCAGCAACTGGAGTCGCATTCCGCCAAGGTTGCCGTCGGTCGATACCTTGAACCGCGTCTGCTTTACGATTCGGAATTGTTTGCCGCCGATAAGTTTGAACGCGAGCGTCGGACAGTTCACCTCGGCATAGATCTTTTCGCTCCTGCGGGCACATCGGTTGTCGCTCCACTCGACGGCGAAGTCGTGTTGTTTGACGACAACAATTCCCCGCTGGACTATGGCCCGCTGATTGTACTGAAACACACGACCGATGACGGCGACAGCTTCTATTCGCTGTACGGACATCTGTCGCGGGCTTCCTTGGAATCGCTCAAGCTAGGCCAGAAGATTAAAGCCGGAGAAGCGTTCGCAACGCTTGGCGAGCCGCACGAGAATGTTGGCTGGCCGCCGCATTTGCACTTTCAGTTGATCACGGACCTGTTCGACCTCGGCAGCGACTTTCCGGGAGTCTGCCGGGCTAGTCGCATCGAAACGTGGCAAGAATTCTGTCCCGATCCGAATCTGGTGCTGCGAATCTCGGACGATCTGTTTCCGCAATCCGCATCGCCGAAAACAAAGACGGCAGAGAAACGCAAAGCTCGCATGGGTGCCAACCTGAGCATCGGCTATCACGAGCCGGTCAAGACCGTTCGCGGTTGGAAGCAGTATCTGTATGACGAAAATGGTCGCAAGTACATCGACGGATACAATAATGTTCCGCACGTGGGACACTGTCACCCGCGCGTTGTCGATGCTTTGCACACGCAAGCGCGAAAACTGAACACCAACACGCGATACCTATCGGATACGGTTGTTGAGTACGCCGAGGCGCTCGCTGCGACGATGCCGGATGGGATCGAAGTCTGCTACTTTTTGAATTCGGCCAGCGAAGCCAATGAGTTAGCTTTGCGGTTGGCTCGCGCGAAAAGCGGCGGCAAAGATCTAGTCGTGCTTGAAGGAGCCTACCACGGTCACAGCACTTCGCTGATCGAAATCAGTCCCTACAAGCACGATGGCCCCGGTGGCAACGGCGCTCCCGATTGGGTACACACCGCGCCGGTGGCCGACATTTACCGTGGCGACTTCAAAGACCCAAAGACGGCTGGCCATCAATACGCTGCTGCGGTCGGAGAAATCATTCAGCGGCTGCAACGCGACGGGCGTCAGCTTTGCGGATTTATCGCCGAATCATGGCCGAGTGTCGGTGGGCAGATCATGTTCCCGGAAGGTTACCTTGCTGAAGTTTATCGGCTGGTTCGCGAAGCCGGGGGCGTGTGCATCGCCGACGATGTGCAGACAGGATACGGTCGGCTCGGGAAATGGTTTTACGGATTCGAGCAGCAAAATGTCTCGCCCGACATCGTGGTGCTGGGCAAGCCGATCGGTAACGGGCATCCGATCGCGGCTTTGGCGACAACTCGCGAGATCGCTGACGTTTTCGACAACGGCATGGAGTTCTTCAGTACCTTTGGCGGCAACACAGTGTCTTCGGTGGTTGGCAAAACAGTGCTGGAGATTGTAAAAGATGAATCACTGCCAGAGCATGCGGATAAGGTTGGCGAGTTCTTGCTGGCCGGCCTGCGCGACATGCAATCGCGGCACTCAATCATCGGCGACGTTCGTGGTAGCGGATTGTTCCTCGGTGTGGAATTGGTTCGCGATCACGAAACACTTGAGCCTGCCGATTGCGAAACCAGCTACGTCGCCAATCGCATGCGAGAGCGAGGGATTTTGATCGGTACCGACGGGCCACTTCACAATGTTTTGAAGATCAGGCCGCCGATGCCATTCACCATGCAAGATGCGGAAATTCTGCTGGAGCAACTGGACGCCACATTTTCTGAGTTGAGTCCCGGCAGAGTTTAAGTTTACGCCGTGTTCACAGAATTGGTGGGCGATGTCTGGTTCGGGCCGCGAGCGATCCAGCACGTACGCGTCATCTCTAGCCCAGGCGAGCGATGACGATCAGATAAGCCTGACACATGTCGCTACAAATGAACCGCAATTGATTCTTTACTGAATGCTCGAACAGGTCAAAGAAAGGAGCATCCGGTTGAGCTTGCGTTTTTGTTGTTTTTGCGAATTCATTTTTCGTGGGGCTTAACCGGATGCGTTCTGTAACACATGAGAAGCTGCCGTAAATCCATTCCGCGTCGCCGTCGCTTTGGCCTGCGCAGAAAACAAAAGGTGCCAGCCACGTCGCTAATACGTTTTGCGTGGACTCAACCAGATTGGCCATGACTGCTGCAGCTGTGACCGGATCACACAGCGACGCTGAAGACATCGTGCAAAATGCGTTTTCGATAGCGCTTCAGAAAGACCAGGCATTTAAAACCGAGACGCACTTTTCAGCTTGGATCACATTGGTTGTTCGAAATTGTGCTTTGAACCACCGCCGCAAGTTCACGCGTAGAAGAACATTTTCCGTAGACCCTTCAACGATGAAACCGACTGCATTGCCGTTGGCTAGTCAGTCGATTGATCATCACTCAGGCGAGTTGGTTCCATTTCAATTTGAATTTGACGATCAATTGATTTCAGTTCTAAATTCAATGAGTGCGAAAGCAAGGTGCTGCCTGCTGCTGCGAATCGTCGATGAGCTCAGCTACAAGGAGATCTCCGGCCGTATGGGGATATCACAGGGAACGGCAATGAGTCTTGTGTATCGAAGCAAGAATCTGCTTCGCAGAAAACTGAATGAGGAACTTGCTTGCTGCGTTTAGCTTTCTGGCCTTTGCCAAAGCTAAGGCCCGATTTGCGCCACGTTCGTAAGAGAATTCGGTGCATTGTTTTGCAACCTCGCCTTGTTCTTCGCCTTGAAATGCTTTTATGTGTTTCCATGGTCGTCAGATGGTGGTGTCTGCCTAACGGTGAGTTGTGGTGGCGAATCTAAGCCGCGATAAAACCTGCAAGTTCGGATGTGGCAGCGCCGGAATTTGCAGGAAGCCGACCACGAAGGATCGAGGGAGGCAGATTTTTAATTCTGCTCAAACGTTTCACTTGCCCCAAATAGAGGTGATTACCGATGGTCGAAAACGGAAAACAATCTACTGGCCGTAGTAAACTTCGAGAGCCGATTCCAGATAACTGGGTCGAATCCTGTCGCCCCCGAATGCTGGCTTATGGAAGAAGTAAGGTGCCGCTCGAGGTCGCGGAAGATTTGACTCAAGACACACTGCTGACCGCAATGCAAAAGCTGAGCACATTCCGAGGTTGCGGGAAGTTTGAGCATTGGTTGCTGGCTATCTTCCGACGCAAAATGCTGGACTACTGGAGAGACAAAAAACGTTCGCACACAAACTGCGACGGCTATTTGGAAATCCTTTCGGTGACAAAAGCGACATCCAGAAAAAGCGAACACGCTGGAGAGCCTCACAAGCTATTGGAACTCGCAGAACTCGGATCTGTGATCGAGCAGGCGTTGGCCCAGCTTCCCAAAAACCAGAAACAAGTCATTTGTTTGAGTCGCGATTCGGATTTGTCCGCCAATGAAATAGCCAAATTACTCAACCTCAGCGTGCCAAACGTTTGGGTCAGTCTGCATCGCGCGAGGAAGCGCTTAAGAGAGCGTGTTGATCAATACGCCATGTCGTGATCGGTTCATTAAACTCGCCTTTGTTCGGCACGTCGGTTGTGTTGCAGCGGATCAATCTGCGGCCTTGCACGGCAAGGTAGCAAAAAAGATTCGCAGGTTGGCAAGCGTTCAATCTTTCGCTACCACTAGAGCCATTTCGCACAACATCAAAGTGAAACGGCAAGAGCTACAGCTATGGCAACGACAATCGATCGCGCAACAATGCATGACATCATTTCGAAAGCACGTGCCGATGACTTGATTGAGTGTATTGAAAAATCATTTCTCAGTTATTCAAGCGGTACGGCGGTGGTGCCGCCAGTGGGCACCTTAGTGTTTGAGCAACCGCCTGGCGAAACTCATATCAAGTATGGATACCTTAAAGGCGAACCTTACTACGTCATCAAAATTGCGTCCGGGTTTTACGAGAACCCATCTTTGGGGTTGCCGTCGAGCAATGGTTTGAATCTTGTGTTTTCGCAGAAGACCGGTGCTCTTGAATGTGTGTTGCTGGACGAAGGCTATTTGACCGACGTGCGGACGGCGCTTGCGGGAGCTGTCATCGCAAAACATTTTTCGCCTGAATCGGTTTCACGAATTGGCATCGTGGGAACTGGAATCCAGGCGAGGTTGCAGTTGGAGTATCTGAAGCACGTTACGGACTGTCGCCAAGTGACCGTACTTGGCCGGTCGGCAGAGAAGACACAAAAGTACTGCACGGATATCGAGGCTCATGGTTTTGAAGTTAAAGCCGCCAAGGACGCAAACGATTTGGCTGCCGAATGCAATTTGATCGTGACGACCACTCCGGCAAAGAGTCCTGTGGTGACGGAGTGTCGTTTGCAACCGGGCACTTTGGTGACCGCGATGGGAGCCGATACGGTTGGGAAACAGGAGTTGCATGAGTCGATCCTGCAGCAGGCTGATCTGATCGTGCTGGACAGCAGGTCGCAGTGTGAACACCATGGTGAGATTCACAAAGCGTTCCAAAAAGGGTTGCTCGCAGATTCAAAAATGCAAGAAGTTGGCGAACTGATCGCGAGCGGGTATCGCCGTGGCGGTAGCGAAGATATCATTGTCGCGGACCTGACGGGCATCGCGACACAGGATATTTTGATCTCCCAGTTTGTGCTTCGTCAGATTTAAAACGAATCGCAAACTGGCTCGCCTTCAGGCCAACATCGCTGATCCGAACTGCGGTTGCGGCTCAACTGGGGGTGCCATGCTCACGCGTAGCTTGCGCATGCTTACGCGTTGCGTAAACATGGCACGTCAAACCGCCAGTAATCCATAGTTGATTGGTTGAGCGACGTTGAGATTTCTACATTTGTTTCGTAAAGCAGCGCCTCAAAATGGCATGCTGGACCCTCAACTTAAACAATTCAATGACGCAATACATAAGCTCTTGGGGTGGAACGGAATCGGTTGATCTTGAAACCGCAGTGCTGCAAGGAAAAGCCAGCAACGGTGGTCTCTTTGTCCCGACTGAACTGCCAAAGGTCAACACCGCCCAGCTTGAATCGTGGCAGTCGCTAAGCTACCAAGAACTTGCGTTCGAAGTCCTCTCGCTGTTCGTCGACCGAGATACAGTTCCAGCAAATGATTTGAAAAGGCTGATCCAATCAAGCTTTGCCGCCTTTACAAATCCGGAAACGATTCCGCATCATCCACTCGGCGACGACGTCGTGGTTCAGGAACTGTTCCACGGCCCGACACTTTCTTTCAAAGACGTCGCAATGGGATTCGTGGTGAATCTGTTTGACTTTTTCCTGACGCGTCGTGGCGAGCGAAAAACGCTGATGGTGGCAACTTCAGGTGACACCGGCCCTGCAGCCGCGTTCGCGACGATTGGAAAACCATCGCTCGACACGTGGCTCTTTTTTCCAGAAGGTTTGATCACGATCGAGCAAGTCCGTCAGATGACAACGATCATGGCACCAAACGTTCACCCTGTTTCAGTCACTGGTTGCCGCAACGGTTCGGACGATCTTGATGAAGTCATCGATGCGTGTTTTCTGGATGAAGCGTTCCGCGAGGAGATGTGCCTTTCAAGCGTAAACTCGATCAATTGGGCTCGAGTGATGACGCAAACGGTACACTATTTTTACGGCTACCTACGTCATGCGAAGCAAATAGGTGATCCAGTCCATTTCTCCGTTCCGTGCGGGGCCTTTGGGAATATGTGTGCGGGATCGATCGCCAGAAGAATGGGGCTGCCGATTGGACAACTGGTCGTTGCCCACAACGAAAATCAGTCGCTCGGAACCGTCTTTGAAACAGGTGTCTTTGAAAAGAAAGATATCTGCAATACGCACGCGACGGCAATCGATATTGCCGTGCCAATGAACTTTTGGCGGCACGTCTATTTTAGCCTTGGGTTTGATACGGAGCAGGTTTCTCGCGCGTTCGAGCAATACGAAACGGCGGGCGCGGTGACTTTTTCGCCTGAGCAGCATGCAAAAATTATCGACGGTTTCTTGCACCACCGCGTTTCCGATCCGGACATCCTCGATACGATGAAGTCGACTTGGGAAGCGGGGAGCTGCTTGCTGGACCCTCACGGCGCAGTCGCTGTCGCGGCGGCCAAGCGTTATCGTGAGACTTTAAGTGCGGCTCCCATCGTTTGCCTGGCAACGGCACACCCGGCCAAATTTCCGAACACGACCATGCTGGCCCTTGGGATGATTCCGGATCAGGGCAAGCATCAATCGCTCGAGGAGGCACTTGTCGCCTGCGAGCGGAAGTACTGTTGCGACAAGGGGTCCGCAATGAGAACCATACAGGAAACGATGCGAAAGGTTGCCAGCGTTCGATGATCCGTCCTCAGGGTGCCATTCACGAATCGTCTCAGGGTACCATGCTCACGAATTGTCTCAGGGTGCCATGCTCTCGCGAAGCTAGAGCATGCTGACGCTCCGGTTCACCATGACACCCAGTTTAGTTCCGACTGCCCAAGATTGCCCCATACCTTTACCTTGCTCCTTTAATTCATGGCGACTTACACCAAGCTAACAGACACGGACTTGAATCAAGTTGCGTTGACGTATGGCCTTCCTGCTATCGAAAGCGTGACTCCGTTTTCACAAGGCAGCGAAAATTCGAACTTTCGATTGGACGCTGGAGGCGATTCGTGGGTGTTGACGATTTGCGAAACCAAAACTGGCAAGCAATTGGATGTGTTGGTTCAAACGTTAGTGCACTTGGAGCAAAATGGGTTTGAAACGACAAGCGTTGTGCAAACGGCCGATGGCAAAACGCAATCGTCGCTCAACGGTAAGCCGATTCTTCTGAAGTCGTTTATTGAAGGCGATGTCCTCGATCCGATTCCAGTCGATTCGATGGCAGCACTCGGTGAATCAATGGGCAAACTACACAACATCCCCAAGCCAGAATTCTTGCCCACAGAGATCAGTTACGGCATGCAAACGTTTGAGCCTTTGCGGCACGAATTTGGAAAGCCGCATGCGTTTCTGGACTGGCTAATGGAGGTTCAACGGCACGTCGCTGATGTTTTAGGACGCGCCGACCGCGGCGATTTGCCGACTGCTCTGATTCATGCAGACATCTTCTCCGACAACGTGGTGCAAACGCAAAACCACGGCCCGGTTATCATGGATTTTGAGGAAGCAACGATCTACTATCGACTGTTCGACATCGGTATGACCATAGTTGGGACTTGTCGTCGAACCGTTGGATCAGAATGTCAGATGGATCGAGCGGCTCAGGAGCAGTTGCTCGGCGGATATTCCCAACGGGTCAAACTGACGCCGTTTGAATTGTCGAACTTGAATACCTTCGTCGCCTACGCGGCAGCCGCGATGGCAAGCTGGCGTTTTCGACAATTCAATCTGCTTCATCCGAGTCTTGGAAAACAGGATTCATACCGCGAGCTTCAAAAAGTTGCCGAATATCATTTGGCGAAATAGCTGGTGAAGCAACTGAAATAAGGGATGCCACAGCAAGTGTCCTGACACGACGTTGCTGATTCGACCAGCAACAATGGCTTGTTTTGGACGGGCGCCATATTTACGCAACGTGAAAGCATGTCACCCGAACTTGTTTACGCATCACCTGACCTGATTTCGTTCTGCAGGTCCTCGTAGAGTCAAATCGATCGGCGCGACTCACGCTTGACGTTTGTTTGGACCACCTGTGCAAACGAAACGGATTGCGCTTCACCCGCATTGACCACCTTCAAAGGTAGGGTCAAACGTGTCAGCATTTCAGCTAGTATTGATCGGATCGCGGCGGTGTCCAAACTTTCTCAGCTGCCGCAGACTGCGTTTTGTAGCAGTATGTGGCGACAATACTTGTTAGTTGCTTGCGATAGGGTGATGCATTTCTTATGCTCAATGTTCAACCACCATTGTCTCGCATTTTTGTTTGACCAGTCCACAATTTAGATTGTAAGGATCGGGAATACGATGCGTCAAATAAAAGAACAGCAGACTATACCCTGCCCTCGACGAATACCCCTATGTCATCTCCCGGATCTATCACGATATTGCTTGACGATCTTCGATCAGGCGACGACGACGCTCTCGAAGAGATCTTTGGGCGTTTCTTTGACAGGCTGAAGTCTGTTGCCCGTAGACGGGTTTCGGTTCGAGACAGGAAAGTTGTCGACGACGAGGATCTTGCACTTTGGGCCATTAACACTTTCCAAAGATGTGTGCGCGAAGGGATGTATCCGAAAATTCGCAACCGTGTGGACGTTTGGAGGTTTCTCGTTTCGATTCTTGATCGAAAATCTGTTGACCACCTTCGCAAACAGCGAGCTGATAAAAGGGGCGGCGGATTTGTGCGTGGCGAGAGTTTCTTTGAGGAAACAGAGGAGGCTCGTTTCATCGAACAGATTGGTACGCGGGAAGCCAGTTTTGAGATGGTTGTAGATTTCCTCGACGTTATCGAAGCCATTGTTCAGCGGCTTGATACCCCAAGTCTTAGAGTTGTCCTTACCGACAAATTCGCTGGTTATACGGTGAAAGAAATCTCAGCTCGGACTGGGATGAGTGTCGCCACGATAAACCGTAAGCTCAAATTAGTTCGCAATATTGTCGCCGAGGAAAAGGATCTTGGATTTTCATCACCCCGAATTCTCAGTTGATTTACAGCGTAGAATTGACCAGTTATGCGATCAGGCAGAAGTTGATTGGCGTAGTGGCAAGGAACCGGAAATCGAAAGGATGATTGCCGATGTAGGCATTGACTGTCTCGCCATTCTGGTCAAAGAACTTGTCTAGGTTGATATGGAAGTCAACCAGCGTTCACTTGTAGAAATTCTGGAATTCTACGAATCGCTTCTTCCTGATCGACTGGATGAAATTCGTCAGGTTTTTGACTCCATCGCAGAAGATTTAAATCGGCGTAATTTGACGCTTGAGAAGCTGAGCTTTGAATCTGATCCATCAACGCTGGTAGGTTCAAAAATTGGTGATTACCACGTCAAGGAACTTATTTCGGTTGGTGGTTTTGGAATCGTCTACAGAGCTTTAGACACGCATTTGCAACGAAACGTGGTTGTCAAAATTCCACGGCACTTACGTTTTGAGTCTCCTGAAGAAATCGAATCTTTTGTTGAAGAAGCAAGGAAAGCCGCAAAGCTTAATCACCGCAACATCATCAGCGTTTTTCAGTTTGGTGTTGATTCAGGTATACCGTTCATCATCGAGGAGTATGCAACCGGCGGCGACCTGAAGCAATTCCTCAGCAATCGGTTGCCCCCAGACAAGGTCGTTGAACTGACCAGGTCGATTGTTGGTGGAGTCGGGGCGGCCCACGCTTCCGGAATTGTTCATCGAGATATCAAGCCTTCAAACATTTTGTTGAATTCAAGTAGTGAACCGCTTATCGCAGACTTTGGCCTTGCCATTAAGGAGCGATCAGGAACACCTGGCCAGATTGCTGGCACGGTAAGGTATATGTCACCGGAACAGATTCGCGGTGACTCGCAATTGGATGGCCGGTCTGATATCTGGTCCATTGGGATAATTTTGTACGAACTCCTGGCTGGGCCATTGCCTGATGACTGTTCGCCGGAAGACACAGATGTTTCGCGTGATCGCTTGCAGGCATGCAGTATCGACCTCGACGCAATCGAAGATGATGACTTGCGAAAAATCTGCGGTAAATTTGTCGCAACCAATCTTGAAGAACGATATCAAACCGCCGAAGAGCTTGAGGAAGATCTTGTTGATTTTCAGGTGCGATCATCCGAATCAAGTTTTCGCCATGTTGCCGAACAGATTCCTGCAATGGTGCTACGATACATTCTGCGTGCCGACGGAAGTCACGATATCCTTTACGTGAGTTCGGGTATCAAAGACATTTTCGGGATCGAGCCCGCAGATGCGATGAGAGACCCGGCAAACCTGTTTCGCCTCGTTGACGTCGATGATTTTCAAAGGTTGGTCGCCAAAAGAGAACAATCCGCGAAGACCCTTCAACGATTTGTCCACAACTATCGCATCGAAAACCCAAATCGTGGAATGCGTTGGTGCCAATGCAATAGTCAACCCGAAAGACTGACAAACGGAGATGTCGTGTGGGATGGAGTTGTTCTCGATATCACCGAAACGAAGAACGAGGAACAATCAACCGACAAGAATCCGCCCAACAGTTCGGATACTTCTGGAGCAAAACTGCGACAGATGGTCGAGCAGCTCCCGGGTGCCGTGCTGAGGTGTGAAATAAGTCGTGATCGAAAGGAAAGTATTACCTTCGCCAGCGAAGGGTTTTGCGATCTTATTGGGGTCGAGCCGGAAGTTGTGCAGGATGATGCTACTGTTTTCTGGGATCGAGTTCATGCAGATGATGTCGATTGGTTGCGCGGCAAGTTGGACGAATCGTTTGAGAATCTGACGCCGTTCGAGCTCGAATTTCGCGTCGACGCCCCAGGGAAAGGGACACGCTGGTGTCAGGGGAATGTAAAACCAGAACCGTTGAAAAATGGAAATATTGTATGGAGCGGAGTTTTTCTCGACATCACTCGTCAAAAAGAAGATCAATATGCTTTGCATCAAGCCAAGATAGAGATTGACAGGATCACTTCCAACCTGCCTGGAATGATATTTCAGTATGTGCGGCGGTCAGATGGAAAATACTGGATGACCTATATCGGGACTCAATGTCGGGATCTATTTGAAGTTGAACCTGATGAGGTTCTCGAGAATGCCGATTTGCTTTTTTCGCGCATCCATCATGACGATCTACAAGGATTACTCGAAGCGATTCGAATATCTTTTGAGACGATGGCGGAAAAACGTTTTGACTTCCGAGTCAACTTGCCAGTATTTGGAGTACGTGAGTTGCGTTGTATTTCAAATCCTACGCGTAACGAGGACGGCACACTTCGAGCTGATGGTGTCGTTGTCGATATCACTGATTGACAGCCTTGGCCGGACAACCGGAAAAAACATCATTCAACATGGGCAATGCGCAGCTGGCAACGCGTCCGCAGACAGACGATACCGCAAGTATACTGTCATCTGATTGAAAATCACTCAACCGGTTTGCAGAACAGAATCAGGTTGAGCCTTGGAGCTTTCTTTCCCTGATCAACGTTGCCGGAGATTCGCAGCGCTTCATCGACTTTCATTCGCTTCACGTAGACATTCATCGTGCCGCGGTTGAGCCGCACTTTGTCTTTCGTTTCCTTGAACGACGCGAGTCAATCCGGAACTTCCGCCTTTTGGTCATGAGCCACGTACAAGTCCAACTCCTTTCCGGCAGTCGCTTGGATGTAGTCAGCAGCCCAATAGCCTGCGTCCGCTTTCGCCGTCCGGATCACCGTGCTGTCCTTCAGGAACTCCGGCACCTCCTTGATGAATTCTCTGCGGTACCACGCCGTTCCCCTCCACAGGTCTGTTTCGCCCTGATGGCCTCCCCGTCGGCCGCAACCGACGTTTGAAAGTGAAAGTTTCCAAAGGCGACGGTGTCGCATTCGGGAGACCATTTTTCAACTTCTTATGGGACGCCTCCCTCTTTGATTTGTCGTGTGTCTTCGATCATCATTTACAAAGCGTGTTTTTTATCGGCACTGTCGGGCCGCAATTTCATATGGTAGGGTCAGTTGGGAATCTCCCAACAGTAAAGTGGTCTTGCTACTAACCTGAAATGTCTATTCAACATTCGGATGAACTTTTGTTCAGTCAATTTACGAATTACAGGTCATTTCAACGGCGTAACTGGCTCCGGGGCTGCCGCTCATTAAAACTCTGGCATTGAAAATAGCATGAATCATTTTTTCTCTCGACTGAGTCCGCTAAAGCTTCTTCTATTTGGCTACGCGTCATACATCTTACTTGGTTGGATTTGCCTTTCGCTGCCGTTTTCCCAAGAGGGAGACGGAGCGAGCCCGATCGACAATCTCTTTACCGCCACGTCTGCGGTGAGCACGACCGGTCTCGCAACCGTTGGCACTCCCGACTCGTACTCGTTCATCGGAGAGCTGATCATTCTGGTCATGATTCAATTGGGCGGTGTCGGCTACATGACCGTTGGGTCGTTCATACTTCTTGCCCAGAAAAGAACCCTGCCACAGACTAACGAGGAGGTAGCGCGAGTCGCGTTTAGCCTTCCACAAGGATTCGGTGTAAGGGAACTTGTGCGAAATGTCGTTTTCTTCACGGTGGGTATCGAGAGTCTCGGGGCGATTGCTCTCTACTTCGCGTTTCGTGAGGCCGGAGTTGAAAACACGGCGTGGCAAGCTGTTTTCCACTCAGTCAGTGCGTTTTGCACCGCAGGATTCAGCCTGTTCCCCAACAGCCTTGAGTCGTTTCAGTCCAACTTCTGGGTCAATGCGATTGTGGCAATGCTAAGCCTATGCGGCGCGATCGGATTTCTTGTCTTCAGCGATATCAAACGCTCCTTCTTGCGCCCGGATACTCAACGCACGCTGACAACGCGGATTATCTTGCGAGCGACATTCATCTCGATCGCGATTGGTTGGGCATTTCTGTTTCTGGCTGAGCCAAGTTATACCTCGTTGTCCTCCGAACAACGGTTGCTTTCATCCGGTTTCCAGGCGATGACCGCTCTGACAACTGTTGGATTTAACACGACATCGATTGGCGAACTAGCTTTGGCACCAACCTTTTTGATGCTACTGATGATGATCAT
The DNA here is from genome assembly GCA_964582025.1 of uncultured Pirellulaceae bacterium. Taxonomy (GTDB): domain Bacteria; phylum Planctomycetota; class Planctomycetia; order Pirellulales; family Pirellulaceae; genus Mariniblastus. The sequence goes on from CAZORS010000008.1 coordinate 51,608, forward strand.
AGGTGCCTCCCCATCGGGGACCGGCGGAGGGCTGAAATCGACGTCTGTCTCGGCTGCGATTGCAACGACGATTAGCACGTTGAAAGGACGCGACAAAGTCACGTTCTGGGGGTGCGAGGTGCCCGCGCATCGCTTGTCACTCGCGTTCGCATCACTCGTTTTCTACGTTTCCATCTTCTTCTTTGGCGGGTTGCTCTTGCTGTTGCTACAGCAAGAGAGCGCATTTGAAGATGTTATTTTTGAAGCCGCATCCGCACTTGGCACCGTAGGAATTTCACGCGGACTGACGGGCGAACTGACGGCGGTGGGCAAGTTGGTGGTCATCGCGTTGATGTTCATCGGCCGAGTCGGCCCAATCACGTTTGGTTTAGCACTCGCGGCAGGCTCTCACGAACTGAAAAACAAGCGGGATGATCTTGCTGTCTAAGGTCTTCAACCACAACGTTTCAATGTCAGAGGACTTCTTTCTGAATCAACTCGCAAAAACCTGCAGCTTCCTCGCGCCTTGCCATCAGGTCATCAAACTTTCCTGTCAGCTCGAAAGGCAGAAAACCCCGGTAGCCAACCTTGTGGATGATGGCCTTGAGGCGTGGCAGATCGATAGGAAGGGCGGTTCCGTCGATCCAAACATCCTTTTTCAATTGCCATGTCGCTGCATACGGCAGCAGCTTTTCGATTTCCTCGTAAACGTTTTCGGTGCGCAGGCTGCCTATATCCAAGACGATTCGCAGCCACGGAGAATCCACTGCATCGAGAAGTTCGATGGTCTGATCGGCCGTTTCCAGAAAGTCATGATGCGGCTGCAGTCCAAGGATCACGCCGTGATCTGCCGCTATCTTCGTGCAGTTTTGAAGCGTGGTCACCATTCGATCGAAGATGGCACGTCGATCTTGAGTCTTTGACAGTCGTTTCCCGGAAAAGACCCGCAACACATCGCCTCCCATTTTGGCCGTCACCGGAATCCAGTTTTTCACCAACTGGACCTCGTTTTGGAACTGCGCCGAGTCGTTCACCGAAAAGTCGTTCTTCACACCCGTTCCGCTGACAGTAACACCGTTCTCGAAGGCGTACTTTTTGAAAGTGAACAGCGACTTGTCGTCGGGAACCTTCGGATACTGCGAAAAGTAGTATCCGGTCATGTCCACGCCATCAATCTGATGGTCGCGACAAAAGTCGATCACCTCGTTGCGTGTCATTTCACCCGAGATCAACGCCGTGTTGAAAGTGAAAGCGTTGAGTCCCAACTTCAAACGGACTTTGCCTTCGCCACCTGCTTGGTGCTCGCCTTCAATAGGGGAAGCCACTGCGGAACGCATCCACAGCGGTGACAATGCCGTCGCCAACGAGGCTTGCAGTACAGTTCGTCGTTGCACCATCGTTTTTGCTCTCGAGAGTCTGAATTGGGAGCTTACACTCAAGTTCTTCACCTGGCACTTCCGCTGATACAAAGGCCAGAAGTCAGTGCATTATTATAATGCTAAAGTTGCGAGGATAACTGCTGAACCTACAGCAAATCAAAGCGATCGGCGTTCATGATCTTGGTCCATGCCGCGACGAAATCCCGAACGAACTTCTCATCATTGTCATCTTGAGCATAAACTTCCGCATAGGCTCGCAGGATCGAGTTGGATCCGAACACTAAATCCGCATCACTTGCTGTCCACTTTGCTTGACCGCTGGCTCGATCGCGAAGCTCATACTTGCCGTGAGTTCCGTCGTGTGCCAACTGTAATTCATGTCCGTCAGATTCACGAAAAAATCATTGGTCAGCTGGCCAACTCGGTCCGTCAAGACACCCTCGGTCGAACCACCATGATTCGTGCCCAACACTCGCATTCCGCCAACCAGAACGGTCATCTCGGATGCGGTTAATCCTAGCAGTTGAGCTCGATCAAGCATCAACTCGTCGGCGCCTACGGCATAACGCTGCTTTTCAAAATTTCGGAATCCGTCTGCAAGTGGTTCTAGTACTGCAAAGCTATCGGCATCCGTCATCTCTTCGGTTGCATCGCCTCTTCCTGGCGTGAACGGAACCTTGACATCAAAACCCGCCGCTTCGATCGCCTGCTCGAGTCCCACGTTACCGGCCAAGACAATCACGTCAGCAACGGAGGCACCGAATTTCCCTGCGATCGGATCCAGCACAGCCAGGACCTTGGACAATCGTTCTGGCTCGTTGGCGGCCCAATTTTTCTGGGGCTCCAAGCGGATACGAGCCCCGTTGGCTCCGCCTCGCTTGTCCGATCCGCGAAACGTTCGCGCGCTGTCCCATGCCGTTGTAATCATCTCGGCCGGTGACAAACCACACTTGGCCAGTTTTTCCTTGACTGCCTTCACATCGTATCTGATTGGCCAAGCGGGAACGGGATCTTGCCAAATCAAATCTTCTTGCGGAACATCCGGCCCCAAGTAATTCACGCGAGGTCCCATATCGCGATGAGTCAACTTGAACCAAGCACGAGCGAAGGTGTCCGCGAAATAGTCGGGGTCTGCCATGAACTTTTGGCAGATTTTGTTGTAGATCGGGTCCACCTTCATTGCCATGTCCGCGTCGGTCATGATTGGGTTTTGATGCTTGGTCGGATTCGACGCATTGACCGGCTTCATGTCTTCGGGCATGTCGACTGGTTCCCGCCGGTGATTTCGCCACTTCCCATTCGTAGTTGAACAGGTAATCGAAGTACC
>CAZORS010000008.1:54392-56953 GCA_964582025.1 uncultured Pirellulaceae bacterium
CCCGCCGGTGATTTCGCCACTTCCCATTCGTAGTTGAACAGGTAATCGAAGTACCCCATGTCCCACTGGGTCGGGTTCTTGGTCCACGCACCCTCTATCCCCGAGGTGAATGCTTGAGCCGCTTTCCCGTCGTGGCCCGCATTCTCCCAGCCGAGTCCCTGTCTGGTCATCGGCGCACCTTCGGGTTCGGGACCAATGTTCTCAACATCGCCGCCGCCGTGAGCTTTCCCGACGGTGTGTCCGCCGCAAGTCAGTGCCGCCGTTTCCTCATCGTTCATGGCCATGCGAGCAAAAGTCTCACGGACATGATGAGCGGTGCGAGCAGGATCGGGATTGCCGTTGACGCCCTCCGGATTGACGTAGATCAAGCCCATGTGAACCGCGGCAAGCGGGTTGTAAAGGGTCGACGCATCATTGAGATCGTCGTAGCGATTTTCACTGTCAGCCAGCCATTCGTTCTCAAACCCCAGTTGACGTCCTTTTCAGGAGCCCAGATGTCTTGGCGACCGAAACCAAAACCAAATGTCGGCAGCCCCATCGACTCGTAAGCCATGTTTCCGGCCAAGATGATGAGGTCACCCCATGAAAGTGCGTTTCCATACTTCTTTTTGACCGGCCAAAGCAGACGGCGCGCCTTGTCGAGACTTGCGTTGTCGGGCCAAGAGTTCAAAGGCGCAAAGCGAATGTTCCCCGACCCGGCACCACCTCGACCATCGCCCATGCGATAAGTGCCGGCGGCGTGCCATGCCAAACGGATCATGAGACCACCGTAGTGCCCCCAGTCCGCTGGCCACCAAGGTTGATCATCGGTCATCAAGGCTTTCACATCAGATTTCACCGCCTCGAAATCGAGTGACTTGACCGCCTCGCGATGGTTGTAGTCCTTGTCCATCGGGTTGGTCAGCGTGTCGTGCTGATGAAGAATGTCAAGGTTCAAAATGGAGGGCCACTATTTAGCGACAGGATTTTCGGTCGTGGTGTTTCCACCATGGGCAAAAGGGCAGCCGCTCTTGGTTTTTGTGTCCATAATGTGTCTCTTTTAGGCGATTGGGATTCGTGATCTGTTTATAAAGCTCTTCGTTGCCTCAGAACACCATTGCAGCAAACAGCATGCTGTTTGAATATCGAGCAAGTGGTAAGTCCGCCGATTGTTTTCAAAGGCCAAATCGCAGCTCAGCTCTTGTTACGAGGTAGACTAGCCGATCTTGCACCAGTTTTTGAAAAAACAAGGACTTTTTCTTGACGTGTTTCTTTTATATCGCGGCTTGAGCTTCTTTGGCCTTGAAGCCAATGTGGTGGTTTCAGCCCAATCAACTCTGCTGCGCCGTCAGTGCCATAAAGTTTGCCGTCGGTTGCCTCTAGCGCTCGGCGAATATTCTCTGTCTCGAATCCTGCACCTGCTGTGCGGTGAGAATCGGTTGGCCTGTAGAATCGGAATCCGAGGTACGAGCTGGATTTGCTTGTGTCGATGGAGAAGAACCCGATTGAGATAAATCTATTCGCAACTGATTGCCAATTGAGAGGATGACGGCTAGTTCGAGTACTTGTTGCAATTAGCGGACGTTGCCGGGCCATTGATAACGCTGCAACTGCTGAAGGCTTGCGAACGTGGTGATACAGCTGAAACGCTTCTTCTTTGTCATAGCCAAGCTTGATTTCGCAAATGCGAGTTTTCCTAAGGCTTTTACATGTACCAATCTTCAACAACGCGTTCACCAGATGCAGATTTTGCTCATTAGTGGGGGGACCAAATTGAGCAAGAAGTGAGCTCCTTTTATCAAATATTGGCCTGCAATCGGCCTGTGAATAAACGTGAGCGTTCTATGAACTACACGTTCTTTGCTTCTCTTTCGTCTCGTCGTATTTTGTCGATTTCCCATTTGTGATGGGGATTTTCCTTCAGCCAGATGTCTGGAAGTAGATAATCCATCTCATCTGAAGTAACCGGCTGATCGGAATTGGCTTGGGTCATCGCCTCGCCTTCTCGATGATGGGGCAAGCGGCCAAAGACGTCACGCAACCACGCATACGGCTCGACCCCGTTAGCCTTCGCGCTGCTGACGAGCGAGTAGTGAATCGCGGCGCGACAACCGCCGGTGCTACTTGCCACGAACAAGTAATTCTTGCGACCGATCGCCGGAACCTTCACCGCCCGCTCGGCAAGATTGTTGCTGTACCTTAAGAAGCCTTCTTCGGTGTAACGACACAACGCCTCCCACTGATTGAGCGTGTAGGTAAACGCACTTCGTATCAGACTCTTGGGCAAGATTCGCTTGTTGTCTTTTCGGAGTCAAGCCACGCCTTGAAGTCTTCCAACACCGGCACAGAACGTTCCTGTCGCGCAGCGGCCACCGCAGCAAAGTCACGATGTCCCTGCAAGTCAGTTTCTGGGTAACTTTTTCGCAGCTGCTTTTCGATTTGCGAAAGCTTCGCGATAAAGGACAAGTCCACCCGGAGATATTTGTCACCCTGATATAGACGCCAACACTGCTTTGTCTTGAACCGACTCCCGGTGTGCCATTCGCATGTCGGACCCAAGTCGCTTGAGCGATGCAGCCGCA
>CAZORS010000009.1:0-50917 GCA_964582025.1 uncultured Pirellulaceae bacterium
AAGCAATGCTCAGCGACATCGCAGTCCTGACCGGCGGAACTCTAATCAGCGAAGATCTTGGCATCCAACTTGAGAACGTTGAACTCAACCAACTTGGTACCGCCAAAAAGTTGGTTGTCGACAAATCAAGCACAACGATCGTCGAAGGTTCTGGCTCACGTAAAGAAATCGATGCTCGCGTCGATCAACTTGCTCGCCAAATCGACTCAACCGACAGCGATTACGATCGCGAGAAGTTGATGGAACGTAAAGCCAAACTTGCTGGTGGCGTTGCCGTCATCAGTGTTGGTGCTGAAACAGAAGCCGACATGAAGCAAAAGAAAGCTCGCGTCGAGGACGCACTTCACGCGACTCGTGCTGCCATCGAAGAAGGAATTCTTCCCGGTGGTGGCGTGGCATTGCTGCGGGCCAAGGAAGCAGTTGAAGCGGCTCGCAAAGGTGCCAAGGGCGACGAAAAAATCGGCGTCGACATTGTTGCCGCAGCTTTGGATGCTCCGATCCGTCAGATCGCCAACAATGGTGGCATCGACGGTTCAGTGGTTGCTGACATTGTTTCTGGCAAGCCAACCAACCAAGGTTACAACGCTTACACTGCTGAGTACACCGATATGTACAAGGCCGGCGTTATCGATCCAGTGAAAGTTGTCCGCACAGCACTTGCTAACGCAGCCAGCATTTCTGGCCTGTTGCTGACGACCGACGCGATGGTTTCGACTTTCGACGAAGACGATAAAGGCCGCCAGGTAGAAGGTGCGGTTAGCTAGTCTTGATAACTAACGGGTGCCATGCTTCACGCTTACTTGAGCAAGCTTACGCAAGCGTAAGACATGCACCCAAAACGAACACGAGGGTGCCACTCACACCTTGATTAGACTTTTCCAATCACCCTCAAATTCGTTACACAACCATGCGGGCTGACCAGATCGGCCAGCCCGCTTTTTTTGTTCACGGTGGCTGGAAGCCACAATCGTGTTTCCTCTGGATCAATCATGGCCAAACGTTGCTATTACGAAGTGCTCGGCGTCGCTCGCGACGAGTCGGATCGCGGTATCGCGAAAGCGTATCGCAAGCTGGCCGTTAAGTATCATCCGGACAGCAATCCCGGTGACGAAGAAGTCAGCGCAAAGTTCAAAGAAGCTGCCGAAGCGTATGAGATTATTGGCGATGCCGAAAAGCGAGCTCGCTACGATCGCCACGGTCACGCTGGCGTTGAAGGCGGCGCCGGATTTGGCTCGGCCGAAGACATCTTCGCGGCTTTCGGAGAAATGTTCGGTGGCGGTGGGGGAATGTTTGGCGACCTCTTCGGAGGCGGGCGAGGCGGAGCTCGCAGAGGTAACGACGTACAAGTCGACGTCACGTTAACTCTCGAAGAAGCTTACTCTGGAACAAACAAATCGATCAAATTCAATCGGCGTAGCCAATGCGGCACGTGCGAAGGAAGCGGAAGCCAACCAGGTTCCCGCCCAGAACATTGCCAACAGTGCGGCGGACGAGGCCAAGTACTCCAGCAGGCAGGCATCCTGCGAGTTCAAACGACTTGCCCCGTTTGCCGCGGTGCAGGACAGATCATTGTCGATCCTTGTGGCGATTGCCGCGGGGCAGGGCAGGTAGCGGCTTCTGTTGATCTGGACGTTGCGATTCCCGCTGGCGTCGACGACGGAATGCGAGTCCGTTTGACCGGCGAAGGTGAAGGCAGCTCTTCTGGCGGGCCCAGCGGTGACTGTTACTGCTTCGTCAACATTCGCAAACACAAACTGTTCCATCGCGACGGTCAGAACCTGATCCTGCAGCTTCCAATTTCCTACACGCAAGCAGCATTGGGGGCCACGATCGAAGTCCCCACACTCGACGGACGTGACAAGCTAGAAATTAAACGCGGCACCCAATCAGGCGACGTATTCAAACTACACGGACGCGGCATGCCAAGCCCGCAAGGTCGGGCCACGGGTGACTTATTGATTCAAACGTTCATCGAAACACCGAAGAAAATCTCGAAAGAACAGGAAGGTTTGCTGCGGCAACTTGCTGAACTCGAACAGACGGAAGTCCTTCCAGAACGGAAGAACTTCATGCAACGTCTGACCGAATATTTTGCAACAGAGGAAGTCTAACCAACAGCTACGAAAATGACTGAAAACGAAAACGAACAACCTGAAACTCCTGAGCTTGAGCTTCCCACCGATGAGCAAGTCGAAGCATTCGGCAGCCTTGATGACGCGGTAGCAGCCGGCGAAGCATTCGTTGTTGGCGACGAAGATCCCGGTGCGGACGTGATCCAGCAATTACAGGATCAGCTGAAGGATGCCGAAAAACGTGTCCTCATGGCGCAGGCTGATTTGGAAAACTTCCGTCGCCGCGTACGTCGTGAATCGCAGGAACAAATCAAATACGCTCCCGGTGGATTGATGACAGATCTTCTTGAATCCGTCGACAACCTACAACGAGCCGTCGAAGCTTACGAAGCAGATCCAAACGGCGATGGCCTGCGGGACGGGGTCCAGTTAGTCACATCACAAATCATTGAGTCGCTTTCCAAACACGACTGCAAACCAATCGAAGCTGAAGGTCAGCCTTTCGATCCGAACTTGCACCAGGCGCTACAAATGCAACCCAGCAAAGAACATCCGGCCAACACGGTCATTCAGGATTTGCGAACAGGATTTCAATTATTCGATCGTGTCCTTCGTCCCAGCCAAGTCTTCGTTTCCACTGGCGAACAATCCTAGGTGGCTTCCAGCCGCAGCATCATTAACTCACAACACCAAACTTGAAAGAACCTATCATGGCCACAGCAGCTGCACGTCACATCCTCGTTGAAACTGAAGAAGCCTGCATCGACCTCAAAGAGCAAATTGAAGCCGGGCAGGACTTTGCCGCAATCGCCGCCGAATTCTCTGCTTGCCCTTCTGGCAAGTCGGGGGGTGCTCTCGGAAATTTCAGTCAGGGCCAAATGGTTCCTGAATTCGACGCCGTCGTTTTCACCGAAGAGCTGAACAAAGTCCACGGACCTGTGAAGACTCAATTCGGCTACCACTTGATCGAGATCACTGAGCGCGACGCATAGTATTTGGAGAATCCATGCCTACTTACGACTACGAATGTGACGCCTGCGGCCACACTTGGGAAATGTTCCAACGGATCGTCGAAGATCCCATCAAGAAATGTCCTAAGTGCAACAAGAAGAAGGCCCGCCGTCTGTTTGGAACCGGCAGCGCCGTCATGTTCAAGGGCTCCGGATTCTACGAAACCGACTACCGCAGCGAGTCGTACAAAAAAGGGGCCAAAGCCGCCAAGGACGCCAAAGCCCCAAAATCTGATTCCGGTGGCGACAAGACGAGTAAGTCGAGTAACTCGAAGAGCAACAAGAAACCCTCTTGAGCTGGTTCAAAAAACAACCGCAAGTATTAGCAATTTCCTCGAAGGCCGGAATTACCCGGTCTGAACCTTGGCTTGGCTTATTTAAAGCTTCACCGAACAATTCTGATGTAGCGGCTGAAGGGATTGGCGGGCCTGAAACTGCAGGTTCAACTTGGTTTTGCTAACTAGGATTCCGATTGGGCGGCGAAGCTTCTTCTGGCTGTAATTGCGTCGCGATTCTCCCGATGACCAACAGAGTGCGTCTGTCTCTCAAAATGGGCCGGTTCTTGGGTTGAGTTATGAAATACTTTTGTTGGGCGTTCATTCTCTCCGTCGCGACCGTTTCTCCTTGGTTCAATGACCTGTACCCTTTCTCGACCTTCCCAATGTTCTCGGACAACACCAGCGAGCATCTGATATTGGAAGTTTACGACTCCGAAAATAATTCAATCGCACCACAACGGTACGGATTGGCAAAAACTCAACTCGCAAATCACAACCAGCGGTACGGTTACGATCTCGGCCCAAACTACTTCCAGTCGCACCGAGAGATCGAGCCACTTAAGATTCAAGCCTTTCTGGCTGCCAACTTTCCTCGTAACAAATACCCGATCACGATCCGCTATCGAGTTCGAGGCTACGACGATTCAGCCGGAGGGATCGTGAACGTCAGCGGCCCAACAGAATTCGTCGTGGACTTGAGCAATTTCGATTCGCATGACATCGAAAGCGGCATGGACCATGAGTGAACAAATCTCGATCGACGGCAGCAGAACCTTATTGAATTCGGCCAGCACCAAACTGTCAGATTCAGCCATTCGCAAATTGATGGGGCGCGGGTTTGAATTAGGACTCCTCGGTGTCGCCTTGTACTACAGCTGTACTGCCACGAGTCTGCCAATCGATCCCGGAGCAAAGACCGCAGCTTTAAGCGTCATCGGCTGGCTGATCGGTGCGGAGAAATTACTTTCGATTCCATTGCTCCCACTCAAGTTCGCAATGATCGTTTTGTTGTCTGGATGGGCATTTGGCAAGCTGCCACGCTTCCTGTATTTGGCCACGCCCGTTTGCTTCATACTACTGATGTCTTGCGTGGTTGAGACACATTACTTTACGCAACATCAAACCAACTTCTGCGCAATGTGCCTAATGGTCATTGGCGCGGTCAAGTTCATTGGATCAGCTGGCGGAAAAATCATTTCCACTGTTGATCCGCTTCCGCGATGGGCGTTCTCGTTGCTGCTCTACTATATTGCAATCAGTTACACATTTTCAGGATTCATGAAAATCTACCAAAGCGGTTTTGGCTGGGCAGACGGTAAGTCACTTATGATGTGGGTAGATGTCAACGCAATCAGTCGAGACAACTTGCTTTTCGAATCGCTCACCAGTAGCCGACCATTGGCTACAATCATGCAGCTGACAACTTTGATTGCTGAACTAGGAGCATTCTTGATTCTCCTTGTTCCCAAAGCCAGAATTCCATTGGGTTGCTTGCTTGTGGGATTTCACGTTAGCGTCGAATTTTTGATGGGACTCGGTTTTTACGGCAATATTTTCATCGACTTCTACCTTTTGGTGGTCTGCTATTGCGCTATCGACTACCGAATTACGATGAAAGACTTTTGGCAGGAATTGACAAATGCACCAGTTCCGCAGAAAGTTGTTTAGCTTATTGCGTGCCGAAGTTTTCACCGGCTTATCGCAACTGGCGCATCGACTGTTTCCACTGGAGCTTCCATGCCAGAATTCAACAAACTGACTGAACAAGAATCTTACGTCATTGAGAACAAAGGGACTGAACGTCCCGGTTCAGGCAAGTTCAACAACCACAAAGAAACCGGCACCTACATTTGCCGCCGCTGCAATGCAGCTCTCTACGAATCATCAGCCAAGTTTCATTCTGGCTGTGGTTGGCCCAGCTTTGACGATGAAATCAAGGGAGCCGTGCGACACGAAACCGATGCAGACGGCCGGCGCACAGAGATCCTTTGTGAAAACTGCGGTGGGCACTTGGGGCACGTTTTCAAAGGCGAAGGTTTTACAGACAAGAACACTCGACACTGTGTGAATTCCATTTCAATGGCGTTCATCGCTGAAGGCGAATCGATGCCAGAAGTTGCGACCGAGTAAGCCGGAGCATCAGACTCACCGAATAGGCAAACCGTTCGCGATGCTCCGCTGCGGCACGCGTCCTCGATTCGGCCTACTTCACCCGCAGCGACGAATAGACGGCGTCTCTCACAACATCGTGGTACTTGCCACCTTCGTTCGGCATCATTTGAATCATGTAAATGATCACGGTTTCCTTCTCCGGGTGAACCCAGAACTTCGTTCCGGCAGCGCCGCCCCACCCAAAATCACCTTTCGAAAAACACTGAAACCCTAAACCGAATTGAAAATTTCGCCCCGGCGGATTGTCGATCTTTGCCAACTGATTCCTAAACATCTGCTCGATCGACTTCTCGCCAATTAAACGCTTCTCTCCAACCATTCCCTTATTCAATAGCATTTGACTAAATGCGAAGTAATCATCCACCGTTGAGCACAATCCGCCACCGCCAGAAAAGAACTGATTGTTTGCCTTCAAGATGCGAGCCGAATGGTACCAATCCGCGACCGAAAGCGGCTTGCCTCGACGGTTTGCATAGAGCTGCATAAGTCGATCTTGCTTCTGCTTCGGCACTGAAAAGAAAGTGTCAACCATTCTCAGCGGCTCAAAGATGTGAGATTGAAAATAGTCGTCCAACTTTTCACCAGAAACCACTTCGATCAACCTCCCAAGCACGTCAGCCGAGACGCTGTAGTGAAATCGCGAACCCGGATGATTTAGAAGCGGAATTTCTCCGAGCTTTCCAACGGTGGATTTGATATTGAAGTCCGTCACCAGAATGCCCGCCTTGCGGTACTCTTTGTCAACTTCCGTATTTCCGAAAAAACCATAAGTCAAACCAGAAGTATGCCGCAACAAGTCTCTTGTCGTCATGGCTCGTCGCGGTTTGACTTTTTTCGCTTTGTCACCCTTGCCTTGGAGCACCGTCAGCGATGCGAATTCGGGCAAGTATCTGCTAACTGGAACGTCGAGGTCGACTTTCCCTTGTTCAACCAATTGCATCACGGCAACGCTGGTGATCGGCTTGGTCATTGAGTAAATGCGGACGATCGATTTTCGGTTTAGCGGAATTTCCTTTTCGCGATCTTGGTATCCCCACTGGCCATAGAGCACTTCTTCGCCCTTACGAGCCACTAGCACTGAAACGCCGGCGATCTTTTTGCGTTTCAGCAGACTCGAATATTTCTTGTCAATCGCTTGGAGCTTCTTCAAGTTGAAGCCAAGATCGACAGCATTTTCCGAAATGGAAATTTCCTTCGGCAGCTCCTTTCCGGATGAAGCTTGCGCGTTCGCCGAATCGGCATGAAGCAGCAAGAGGAGTACGATTAAGGAAAACTTTAGGTGACTCATAGTTGAAGTACCAAGTCCAGTGTCAGTAGGCTCGAATCATAGGGCGAAGCGTGAGTTTTGAAGTTGTACACTTTAGTCCCAACGGGACGACAGGCACTAGCCCAGCACGCAAGTGCTGGGTTGACAGCGAAGAAACTAAGTTAGTCCTGAAGGGACGACATGTTGGCGCTTGGCTCATGCCGTCCCTTCGGGACCAAACGACTGTTTGGGACAGTGTTCTCTGGACTTGCGTCTGAGGCTAATTCGTGTCGTCACTCCGTGACTAAAAAAGTGTCAGTGAGGTTCAGCTGGTTCTCCGCTCATGCTTCGGGTTATAAATTTCATGCCGCAAGCCAGGCGAATTCCTACTCAATCGCAACCGACGCGAACGATATCGTTTTGTAGCCGTCTTTTTCAAACAGCACACCAACTTTGCCATCAGGCAGTTTCGCCAGACAACAATAAGCAAAGCCTCCAGCATAAACCTCTTTCGACCAAGCCCATGTCATGCCCTCGTCTTCGCTGACTTTCAACACACCATTACTCCGTGACTTTTGCGTCTCCGGGTTGCAAAAAACGATGCGACTTTTTCCATCTTCTGGCCAAGAGTATCGCAAAATCGATGCTTGGCATGTTGGTTCGATCAAATTCGGGTCGTCCTTCAGCTTAGACCACGTGATGCCACCGTCTTTGCTGATTGAGGTTTTGCGATGTTTGGTATTCCCTTCTCCCTGCGATCGCGCGTTGAGCATCACCGACCCATCAGAATGCTCAACGAACTGAACTTCGTTCGCATGACCTTTACCATCTTCTTCAGGAACATCCCCAATCCTCCATGTTTCACCTTCGTCGTCAGAGTACGCAGCGTAAACTCGCCAATCACCAAACGGCCCCTGATTAAACGGCATCAGAATTCGGCCTTTGTGTTCTCCTCGCCGCAAAACGATTCCGATTCCGGGTCCACTGGCAACACTCGTCACCTGTTCCGCGCGTTTCGTCTGTCGTGTCACATCAAAAGGCTTAGACCACGACTTTCCATCGTCATTGCTAAACTGCGTGAACGTCGCGTAGGAGTCTTCGCCGAAACCAGGCTTCGCTTTGAACTCTCCAAGCCTGCTCTGTTGATACATCAATAGCACCCTTCCAGAATCAAGCACAACCGCTTGTGGGTTATTGAGCGACAACTTTCCCGCCTCTTGAACGACCTGCAAATCGCTCCACGTCCGGCCACCATCAAACGAACGTTTCAAAATAATGTCGTTCTCAGAATGATCACCACCTTGCCGTCCTTCGGCAAATGCCAACAGCGTCCCCTCGTCCGTCGTTACCAGTGACGGAATTCGGATGGCTGGATAGCCGTCGGATTGTGGTACAAAAACGTCAACGAACTTCTCCTTTTCTTGCACGAAGACGGTTCCTGTTAGGCAAAGAAGAATCCAAAAGAAGTAATTCAGTTTCATTGTCCTGATGACTCATGATATCGCACGAAAAAAGCCGCTGAGCGGATACCCAACGGCTTCATGTTAACTGGTTTCACAAACGACTACTCGCCGCGAAGCTTCAAGTTGACCTGAGTCAGCTTTTCGCGAACTTCCGTTAGGCTTGTCACGCCGAAGTTCTTGCACTCAAGCAAGTCATCAGGTGACTTTCGCACCAATTCGCCGACTGTCGCCAATCCCAAACGAGTCATGCACTTACGAGCACGAACTGAAAGGTTCAAGTCGGAGATTGGACGATCCAACAAAGCCTGCTCGTCCGGAGACAGATGACTCATGTCCATCGGCTCGTCTTCTGTTTCCTTCTGGTTTGCGAACTGACCAATCATCAGACCCTTGTTGGCCATCATCTCGCGAATCTCAACAAGCGACGTTTCGCCAAAGTTCTTACTGTTGAGCAACTCGGACTCGCTAACTTTCGTCAAATCGCCAAGCATTAAGATGCCCATCTTCTGCAGACAGTTACGACTACGAACTGAAAGCTCGAACTGGGCGATCGGAATGCTCATCACACCAGCGATTTGCTGACGCATCTTTTCACGATCGTGATCGTACTGCTCATCCATTGAAGCAACGGCGTCGCGGCGATACAGAATCGCACGATCATGAGTCGGGAATGACTCAAGGATTCGATCGTAGCAACGTGCGGCTCGTTCGTATTGCTCGTGATCTTCGTAGATCAAACCAAGGTTCAACAACGTTCCAACATTCGTTGGGAACACAGCAGCAGCTCGCTGATAAAGTTCGATCGCTTTTTCGTCATTGCCGCGACGATCGTTTTCCAGTGCCAAACCAAACAGAGCACCTCCGTGCTGTTCGTCAATTTCAACGGCACGCTCGTAAAGACGACAGACTTCTTCAGGATTTGCGCAAGTCGCAGCAACCGTTGCACCACGCTGATAAAGGTACTCAGCCGTTTGCTCGGTTGGGCCAAAGATATTGTCGACGATTGCCATCGCACCTTCGAGATCACCTGCATGTCGCTTGCACTCGGCAACGGCCAACAAACAAGTATCGTTGTCGTAGCCAGCCGCTTTGGCAGCGTCAAAACATTCGATAGCCCGCGGATATCCACCAAGACCAAAATGAGCCTTGCCTTGATAGAATTGAGCGAGTGCTCCGCCGTCGGCGTTCTCCAACGTGTTGATCGCATCGGAGTAGCGACCGAGCATGTACTGGCAAACTCCCAAACGAACAGAACTCGCAGGAGTCCGTGACATTTGGCCTTCAAGTTCCTGCGTCACTTCTTTGAGTTGCGGAAACTGGGAGAAATCGTTGCAGATTCTTTCGGCAACAAATTTAATTTCTGTTGGTCCGAATGAGCTGTTGGACAACAGTACGTCTTTTAATTGAGGTTGAACTTCAGGCATCTGAGCCATTAAAGATTCTCCAGAGTCGATGGTTGAGGCATCGCTGACGACGAGCCTTGAGTATGAGCTTGTTGGGCGTCACTCGCGCAGATCTAGCGCCCAAGACAATCCCCTATTTTGCCACTTATTCGTAATTTTATCAACCGCTAGATCAATCTGAGCCAACTTTTATAAGGAATCGAATCTGCAACAGTTTTGACACTGAATCGGACGCTTCGTTTTCGCGAACTCGACCTTGTGAGCGACATCTACACGTTGGAGCCGGCTACAGTCGCAATGATTTCGACTCAGCGAATGGGCCCTCTAAAACCCATTTTCGGCGGCGTCCATTCGCAATCGCAAACGTTCAATCCCCTTATAGCGTCTTTAAAATTCGGTAACAATTTGCTGGAAAGGTCTACCAAAGACCTGCGGCGGACCACTTAGGGATAGGTGAAACTTGAAAACACTTGAACGACGTCTGGGACTCGGCGCCGTCGTTGCCATCAGCATCAGTGCGATGCTCGGTAGCGGTATTTTTGTACTTCCCGGCTTGGCGGCCGCGAAAACGGGCCCCATGGTCTGGCTGGCCTATCTGGTCGCCGGCCTTACCGTTCTGCCAGCCGCACTTTCGAAATCCGAGCTCGCCACGGCCATGCCCAGCTCTGGCGGAACTTACGTCTACCTCGAACGAACATTCGGTCCGCTAACCGGAACGATCTCTGGCATCGGACTGTGGCTGTCGATGTTGCTCAAAAGCGCATTCGCTTTGGTCGGCTTTGGTGCCTACCTCGCCGTGTTAGATATTGCAATCCTCGACAACGTGTCGGAAAAAGTGATGGCGCTAACGCTGCTGGTCGCCATTACGATTCTGAACATCGTTGGTGTGAGCATCATCAGCAAGATGCAGAAGTTCATCATCGCGATCGTTCTCGTAGCTCTGTTGCTGCTGGCCGTGTTTGGACTCAAGAGTATGGAGCTGAGCCACCTCGACGCGGGTTTTACTCACAAGGGTAAAGTCGGACTTGACTATTGGATCCATGGATTCCTTGCGGCCACCGCATTCGTTTACGTCGCATTTGCCGGCGTCACAAAAGTTGCCGCGATCGCCGAAGAAGTGAAAGATCCCGATCGCAATCTTCCGCGAGGAATTCTGATCTCATGGATCATCGTT
The DNA here is from genome assembly GCA_964582025.1 of uncultured Pirellulaceae bacterium. Lineage (GTDB taxonomy): Bacteria > Planctomycetota > Planctomycetia > Pirellulales > Pirellulaceae > Mariniblastus. The sequence continues at coordinate 10,819 of CAZORS010000009.1, forward strand.
CTGAGCATTTACGTTTTGATTGTATTTGTGCTGGTCACCAACGTTCCGATGAAAGATCTGACCGACGCCGACGGGGAAGGCAATCCGGACCTGCGTCCAATTTTCACTCTCGCAACCATTGTCGGCGGAAAGACAGCCGGCTTTGTTGCGGCAGTTCTGGCTGTTGTGACAATGGTCTCGATGGCCGTTGCGGGGCTGCTGGCGGCGTCACGGTTTCCGTTCGCGATGAGCCGAGATCAGTTGTTGCCGGAATCGATCAAGTCAGTCAACCCAATCTTCAAGACTCCTGTCACGAGCATCTTGTTGACCGCGTTCGTGATGATGATGACCATCTTGTTTCTGCCGGTACCGGAGATCGCCAAACTCGCCAGCGCGTTCATGATCCTGGCTTTCATGTTGGTTTGTGGCACCGTCATCGTCCTGCGAGAAAGTGCGTCTCAGTGGTACAAGCCCGGCTTCCGATCACCGCTTTACCCGACGATGCAAATTCTCGGCATCATTAGTGGCATTGTCTTGCTGTACGCGATGGGTCCAACCAGCCTGATTGCGATCGGCTGCATCGTCGGCATCGGAGCCATTTCCTACTTTGGTTATGGCAAACGAAAGACGTCTCGACAGGGTGTGCTCAAGAAGATGGGCAAGCGACAAGATTTGGTCAATCCGGCTCATGCTGAATCGCTCGAGCAAGGTTTGCCATCAGAAGCCGCAGTCGTTGTGCCGCTGTTTGGAAGTGAACGTTCTCCCGAAACGCTCGTCGAAATGGGAGCCTCGCTTGCTCACGGTCGCAAGCTCGAGGTCCTGCACCTGTCCGTTGTTCCCGAACAGATTTCACTTGCCGACGCCCTCGAGGACGATCCGCACACGGAAGCACTCAGCCGGCGGATTCACACAATGGCCGAGGTCGAAGGTGTGCAACTCGAATACGACAAAGCCGTTACGCGCGACGTTGTCGACACGATCCACAAAGTCGCAACTCGACTTGATTGCGAATGGGTCGTCATGGAGTCAGCCGGGCGACGTAACTTTGGCATCACTTTCCAAAATCCGCTTGGTTGGTTGCAAGATCATCTGGCGTGCAATCTCGCCGTCTTCAAGGACGCAGGCGTTAGATACATTCGGCAGATTCTTGTCTTCGCCGAACCGGGACCGCACGACTCTTTGGTCGTTATGACTGCCGATCACCTCGCAAACATTTACAACGCCGAACTAAATTTCATCTGCTTCAAAGCTGACGGACAAGATCCGCTCAGCACACAAGCACGAGCCGATTACGTTGATCAATTGCGCGATCTTTGCACAAGCCCGACGAAAGCAATCGTCATTGAGGGCAGTAGTGAACTCGACGCGATCCAAAACGCTTCTGGAGGCTATGACTTAATGATCATGGGTGCTGCCCCCAACCGAACGTTGACGGCGAGATTCCTCGGCACCGCAAAAGACAATCTGACGCGAAACGCCGAGTGCTCCGTCCTGTGGCTCAAGACGCCGGCAACGCAAACTCATGACGCTTTCGACGTTGAACACATGCCGGTTGAACAGGAGTTTGACCTACTCAGTTTCGTGGACGAGCAGTGTGTGATGCTGAACGTTGACGTGACGAAGAAAGAACAACTATTCCGCAAGGCAACCGACTTGCTGGCGGTTCACTATCCCGACATCAGTCCTTTGGTTATCACATCAGCGCTCTGGGAACGAGAGCAACTTCAGAACACCGCAGTCGGTAATGGCTTAGCGATTCCACACGCAACGCTAACGCAAGCGTCCAGTTCCGATTCAGCGATCGCGATCATGACAACCGCTGCACCAATCGATTACGATTCGCCATCCAAAGAAAAAATGGACGTCTTCTTTTTCACGACAGGCTCGCCAAACAATCGGCAAACGCACGTGAAAATCCTCGCCGAGATTTCCAAGCTTTGCTTGAAAACAAACTTTTTGGATCGAGCCAGAAACGCGACTTCAAACACTGAAGTGATCACAGCTTTTCGTGAATGCCTTTTGAAATCGCACGGCCCGAGCAAATAGTCGCAAACAACATCAACCTCCCTCCGGGGGCTCATCGCGGATCTTAATGGCCAATCGAAGGCCGAGAATTTCTACATGCCGTAGAGCAGCTTACCCCGAAGGGGTTTGAAGCTTGTAGCCGTGGGTTGAGCGCAGCGACACCCACGGAAGAAGTTGATTGATACATCGACCCAGAATGGGTCGCAGCCAGCACTGTTCTGGGACCCTTTCAGGGTCCGCGCTTTGGTTACAGGTTTCCGGTGGTGTCGCTGCGCTCAACCACCGACTAACCGCTTGAAACCCCTACGGGGTAGACGTGCAGCCCAAAACGCATCCCGCGACACCCACTAAATTTCACGAAGTGCCCCCTCCGGGAGGGTCGGCGCCTAAGCGACCGGGAGGGCGAAGAGCCTACCACGTAACCTCAGCAACAACGGGGCGATGGTCTGACAAGGTCGATGGTTCAACCGCGTGTGACTCAAATTGCAGCGGCAACGAAACAAGGATCCAATCAATGATTGATTTGGGATCGTCGGAGCGAAAGGTCAGCTCCGCATTACCCAAGGGCAACTCTGGCAAGCCGCTAAACACTAATCCTGATTTACTAAACGTCTCCATCGCATTTCTGCCATCTTCCGCCTGCGACGAACGCGGAAATCCGATCGGCGTGGAGTTCATGTCACCCATCACAATACATGCGTGAGGACTCTCATCGATCAGATCAACAACTTTCGCGGCAGACAGTTCACGAACGTCTTCACTACGATGCGACAAGTGGAGCCCGAAAACACGCAACGTCTTTTCACCCACCGAAACATCGCATCGCACACCGCGTTTCTTCCCGGCCACCATCGTTTCCAGCTCCGCATAAGAAGGCAAATCAATCACTTCTGCATTCGATATTGGAAATCGAGAAAGGATTGCGTTCCCAAATCGCCACGTGCAATGCAAAACGCGAAAATCGAGATTCCGTTCCTCGACGCGATAGGAATACCCGGCTTTCTCTGCCAGATACTTCGCTTGATTGACGCGATTGCTCCAACTTGCGTCAAAATCAACTTCGTTCAAAACTACGACATCGGCATCGAGTCTGACCAAGAGCTCCGCAATGTCGTCAAGCCTTTCGATCCGCGTCGCGGAATCACCGCCTTCCCAATTGGACTCAGCCAGCCCCCGGCCGTGCGCAATGTTGTAGCAAGCAACGCGAAGCGAAGTTTTCGCCATCCCCTCATACTCGACTGAAGATCCAAAAGATTGGATCTGACAACCCGAACTGGCCACACGACTCCACACGTAGGGAACCAACACGACAGCCAACAAGATCAGAATCGACGCAACCGCTTTTCGTTTCCGAAGGAACTGTTTCATTGCGCTTTAGCTCAGACCATTCAACGCTTCAACCGCCTGATTCACTTCCTCTTCGGTCGTGCAAACGTGCGGTGCAAATCGAATGTAGCCATCACGCGGCGTCACGATAATCTTCTGCTTCTCCAACGCCGCACAAACTTCCGGAGCAGAATGCTTCTTCGGAATCAACGAAAGAATCCCGGATCGATGCTGCGGCAAATGCAGAATCGGCTGATATTTATCAGTATCAAGTCCTTCGATCGCAATGTCTTGCAACGCGAAATTGTGGTCGCGAACGTCTTCCATGGTCGTTTGATTGAACAAGTCTTCCACGCAACACGAGAGACCATCCAGCAACGCGTACGACACTGTCGAATACTCAAACTTCTGTCCCGTCGTGTGCGGATTCCACGTGTGATCAAGGTAAGCCGTATCTTGTTTCATGTGATCAGCGCCGGACATTGTGATCGAAATCTTTTCGCGAAAGTCAGGTCGCGTGTACATCACGCCGGTTCCAACCGGACCGAGCATCCACTTCCAACCCGCCGAAGCTACGGCCGCCGCACTCCACTGCTCAGGATAAACTGGAAGACAACCAAGACTCTGCGCCGCGTCGACCACCAGATCAATACCGCGCTCCTTACAGAAATCGCCTAACTGAACAAGATCCGCTGCGAAGCCACTGGTGAACTGAACGTGGCTGATCGCGATGACTCGCGTGCGATCGGTAACATGCGAAACAAGATCGTCGAACGACCAACCGCGAGCAAATGAATCCGGAATCGAGGCAGCTTTCGAATGATCGATCTGCGGAATGTCACAATCCGAAAGCTGGATCAACTCAACGTCGTGCTTCTTGGTTTGCAAAACCCAAGGGTAGTGATTTGCAGGATACTCATTGACGTAGCTGATGATTTGATCACCCGACTTCCACGGATATCCGTTAGCGATCATACAGATGGCTTCCGAGGTATTGGTTGTCATCGTAATATTTTCAGCCGACGTCTTCATCATCTTCGCGAAGTTACGATGAAACTTCATCGCGATGTTCTTCTCACCGGTGTATTCAAACAGCATTTGCCGGCCAGCGAGCACCTGCCGCTCAAGACAATGTTTTGAAACTTCCGCTGCTGGCTGATAAAGGTGCGAAACACTGCAATGAGCAAGAAAGTTGTACTCGTTCTTGATCGGAAACTTGGAAGGTGATTTATCGATGTTCATTAAATTCTGGTTCGTGACGTTGAGCCGTTTTTCTCTTTTGAAGCCGCGAAATGAATCCGGAATTACACAAGAGCTACTTGGCGTAATACAATTTGAGCATGAAAGTTTACCCTGGAACTTCTTTACCAACGTGCTCCATCCTTTCAATTGTTTTGCTTTTTTGCATGGCAATGAATTGCCCAGCACAAGAACTGGCAGAAGCGAGGCAACTTTTCAGGCAAGGGGAATTTGACAAGGTCATTGAAGTCGCCAGCCAAGCCAGCGAGGAAAACTCCAACCGCCTTGAGGACTGGGTTGTACTTCAAGGCCGAGTACAATTGCAGACCGGAAAATACGAGGAAGCAAAACGCACCGTTGAAACGGGCTTGGATGCGTTTCGCTACAGCATTCGAATTCGAGAAACCGCCGCCGAGGTCTATCACTTCAATCAAGACGATTCTCGGGCCAACGAGCTTCGAAAAGAAATCAACCAGCTTTGGCAGCGGAGCAGTTGGCGATATCGCAAAGTCGAAGACTTGATGGTTGTCGGTCGACTTCTGCTCGCCGGCGGGCTCGACCCCAAAGCGGTGCTCGATCAACTCTACAAACCCGCTGGTGAAAAATTCCCTCTCAGCGCCGACGTCGAAATTGCGATCGCGGAATTGGCGTTGAGCAAAAATGACTATCAACTGGCTGCCGAACATTTTAGAAAAGCAATCAAACTCGACGATGAAGATCCTCGCTCGCATCTGGGATTGGTCAAAGCCTTCCTCCCCAGCGACGAAAAAATCGCGACGCAATCTCTGAATCGAGTTCTAGAAATTGACTCCAACCACATCGGCGCTCATTTGATTCAGATCGAACAGCACATCTCAGCGGAGTCTTATGCTGAAGCTGAAAAGGCGATCGAAAAAGTACTCGCCGTAAATCCGCACCAGCCTGACGCTTGGGCTTACAAAGCCGTTCTGTCGCATCTTGCAAGTAAGCACGATGAAGAAGGCCGCTGCCGCGGCGAAGCACTGAAACATTGGACGTCCAATCCACGAGTCGACCACTTGATCGGACTTCAACTTTCGCGAAAATATCGTTTTACCGAAAGCGTCGCCTACCAACGCCGTGCGTTGACGATGGACGGCAATTACATGCCGGCCAAAATTCAGCTTGCTCATGATTTGTTGCGATTGGGGCAAGAGCTCGAAGGTTGGAAACTTGCAGAGGAAGTTTTCGACGCCGATCAATACAACGTCGTCGCGAACAACCTCGTCGCATTGCGTGACAACCTTGGAAAATTCGCGACGCTCGAAGAAGATGGATTCGTCGTGCGAATGTCGCAAAACGAAGCCGACATTTACGGCCAACAAGTTCTCGACCTGCTGGTAGACGCAGAGAAAAAGCTTGCCTCTAAATACCAAGTCAAAATTCAGAAACCTGTTTTCGTGGAGATCTTTCCGCGGCAGCAGGACTTTGCGATTCGAACTTTCAGCATGCCCGGCGGCGTGGGATTCTTGGGAGTCTGCTTCGGACGCGTGATCACGATGAACAGTCCTGCCGCACAGGGTTCAACGCTTACCAATTGGAAAAGCGTTCTGTGGCATGAGTTTTGTCACGTCGTTACGCTACAAAAAACAAAAAACAAAATGCCGCGTTGGTTAAGCGAAGGCATTTCTGTCTACGAAGAACAACTTGCCGACCAAAGTTGGGGTGATCGGATGTCGCCAAGCTATAGAGAAATGATTTTGGGCGACGACCTGACTCCGGTTAGCAAACTCAGTAGCGCGTTCTTGAAAGCCAAATCGGCGAAACACCTGCAATTTGCGTACTTCGAATCATCGCTAGTCGTTCGATTTATCGTTGAGAACTTTGGAGAAAAATCACTCGTCAGCGTGCTTGATGCTTTGGGAAAAGGAATCCCGATCAACGACGCACTTTCGCGACATGTTGGCCCGATCGATTTGCTGGACAAAAAATTCGAACAGCACGTGACAACTGCTGCGGAAGACTTTGGCAAAAACTTTGACTGGGAACAGCCAGAGGAACCCATCACAACTAGCGAAGCGTGGAATGCTTGGCTGACCGAACACGAGAATAGCTTCCATGGCTTGCTGGGATTGGCGACCGCACAGATCAAAGAATCGCAACCCGATGCGGCACTCAAAACGATTGAAACGTTTGAATCTTTGCTTGATAAAGACACCCGAGAATCAAGCGCCGAAATGTTAAAAGTTGGAGCGTGGCGGCAGCTAAAAGAAATTGAAAACGAAACGTTAGCGCTGGAATCGGTTTTAACTCTCGAGGCCAGTGACATCGACGCTTGTCTCCGACTGTTGCAAATTTACTCCGATGCCGACGACACCAAAAACGTGAAACGAATGGCTCGACTTCTGCAGGCAATCAATCCGCTACTAAAATCGTCGCATCGAACTCTGGCGCTGGTCGCTGAAAAAGAAAACGATGATCAACTTGCGATTGAATCGCTGTCAGCACTCGCGACCATGGATCCTTTGGATAAAGCCGACACGTATTATCGCTTGGCAGCGGCACAGTTTCGCCAGCAAGATACCGTTGCAGCAAAGAGAAACATTTTGCTGGCACTCGACGCTGCTCCACGATTCCGCGACGCACATCGGCTACTATTGAAAATTGTTGAGAAAAAGCCAAGCGCGAAACAGCCTGAGCCCTTGGTGCCCGATGCACCGAAACTTAATTTGACTGAGATCCCGGAGGGAAAACAGTGAAACGGATTCTTCTACTTCCAATCCTCACGGTTGCACTGTGCGGCACTTTCGCAGCGTTGATAACGCAAGCCCGAAGCGCAAACGAGTGGTCGCCCACCTCATCAACGGAACGCTCTCCCAAAAACGACTCGCACGAATCGCCCCAAACAAACAACAACACGCTCGCGCTTCGGGCTCGCACTCAGCAAGATTTCCAACGCGGCTATCGCCGTTGGGGAGGACGTCGACAGCGAGACCCCGATGATCGCGGCGGCGTTCCGCTGTGGAAAAATGAAGAATCCGATCCGGGAGACGTATTCACATTCGTCCGCATCCAATGGAGCCAAGGAAACAGTGATTCAGGTCGAAGACGACGGCGTGGATACAAATGGCATACCGATTACCCGGACGCCGACTTGAATCTGTCCTATCGCCTCCAACAGTTAACCTCAATCAAAACTGACCCTAACGGAAAGATCCTGAAACTGACGGACGAGGAACTTTTCAAATACCCGTTCATTTACATCATCGAACCAGGCAGCCTCGTTTTTTCCGACGCGGAAGTTGTCGCCCTTCGAAGCTATCTTGAGCGTGGTGGTTTCCTGATGGTCGATGATTTTTGGGGCGAAGCGGAATGGGCGAACTTTGCGTTTGAAATGAAACGCGTTTTCCCAGAACGCCCGATCGAAGACATTCCTCTCGAACACGAGATTTTCAACATCGTCTACAAACTCAAGAAGAAGCCACTAATCCCAAGCGTTCACGCTTATCAAAGCGGAAACTGGACAGAACGTTGGGACGCACGTGAACCACATTACCGCTGCATAAAAGATGACAGTGGCAGACTGATGACAGTCATCTGCCACAACACGGATCTTGGCGACGGCTGGGAACAGGAAGGCGCCGATTCGGGATACTTTGAAGAGTATTCCGAACCGTATGCCTATCCATTGGGAATCAACATCGTGACGTATGCGATGACACATTAAGGAACAGCATCAACATATTCCAATACAAGCCCGAAGCGCAAGCGAGTGAATTGGCAACATTGTGAGTATTCACTCGGTTGCGCTTCGGGCTTGTACTAGACGAACTCACACATTCATCACGGAGAAACTGTGACAGAAACTGACACTTTTGAAGCCGACCGACAAGCAGTCGAACTGATTCGTGAAGGTCGCGACAAGATTCATACTGAACTCAACAAAGTCATCGTTGGGCAAAAAGAAGTCATCAACCAGCTGCTGATCAGCCTCTTCGCTGGCGGCAACTGTTTGCTCACCGGAGCTCCGGGACTTGCGAAGACGTTGCTGGTCCGAAGCATCGCTGACATCTTTGACTTGCAGTTCAACCGTATCCAATTCACACCTGACTTGATGCCGGCGGACATCACCGGCACCGAAATTCTCGAAGACAATCTCGAAGGTCGCAAACTGCAATTCGTTCAAGGTCCGATTTTTGCCAACGTCATTTTGGCTGACGAGATCAATCGAACGCCTCCCAAAACGCAGGCCGCTCTGCTGGAAGCGATGCAGGAACATCAAGTCACCGCCGCTGGAAAACGATACGCTCTTCCGGAACCATTCTTTGTCCTCGCGACGCAAAATCCAATCGAGATGGAAGGAACCTATCCGCTGCCAGAAGCACAGCTCGACAGGTTCATGTTCAACGTGCACATGGATTACCTTCCGATCGAAGACGAAATCGAAGTCGTCCAACGTACTACTTCGAATGTTGCGGAGAAAATTGGAAAGCTGTTCACTGCTGAAGATGTACTCAACTTCCATAGAACAGTTCGCAAAGTTCCGGTTGCCAAGGAATTGGTTCAATACGCCGTCGAGCTGGTCGATGCGAGCCGACCTAAGCGAGAATCGACGCCCGACTTTGTCAACGATTGGGTGAATTGGGGAGCCGGAATTCGCGGAGCACAGAATTTGGTGCTCGGAGCGAAAGCCAGGGCGCTGTTCGAAGGTCGTTCTCACGTGAACCTTGAGGACATCCAATCGCTTGTGTTGCCAACGTTGCGTCACCGCATACTACTAGGATATCGAGCCCAAGCCGAAAACATTTCAGTTGAAATGATCATTGACCGCATCACGGAAACTGTAAGCAGACCAAACGTTTAATTGCAGGTGGCATAGGCTTCTAGCGCTGGAAGCCTATGCCACCGTTTTGATGAAATCCATGAACAACCCAACGACCAATCCGAAACCCAACAGCGAGAGCTCAACCGCAACCTCGCCCCGGAATTCGTACGTCGACACCGAAGCCATTTTGAAGCTGAAGGATTTGGAACTTCGAGCCAAATTGATCGTGGAAGGGTTCATGTCGGGGCTTCACCGCAGTCCCTACCACGGTTTCTCCGTTGAGTTCACCGATTATCGCGAGTACTCACCGGGCGATGACCTACGACATCTCGACTGGAAACTGCTCGCCCGTCGCGATCGGAAATACATCAAACGTTTCGAAGATGAAACCAATTTACGATGTCATCTTCTGGTTGACCTGAGTCGTTCGATGAGCTTCGGCTCCAACGGCGTTGAGAAATCGGAGTACGCGAAAACGATTGCTGCTTCGCTTGCGTGGTTCCTGTTTCGACAACGTGATGCGGTCGGATTGATTACTTTCGATGAATTCATCGACGAAGTCCTTCCAGCACGATTCCGCCCCGGCCATCTTCGGCGTCTTCTGGGAGCTCTGGAAAGATCGACCGGCGGAACCGAATCCAACATCCGCAAGCCACTCGAACAAGTCGCCGCCACGGTACAGAAACGTGGGCTGATCGTGCTGATTTCTGATCTGCTGGTTCCAGCCGAATCGATCACCAAACAGTTGGGCTATCTACGGGCGATTGGGCACGACGTTGTTTTGCTTCGCGTGCTCGATCCAGATGAAGTCGATTTCTCTTTCGACAAAGCTTCAATCTTTGTCGACCTCGAAACCGGACGCGAGCTCTATGTTGATCCGGGTGCCGTCGCGAAAGAATACCAAACCAAGTTCAACGAACATCGCGACGAAGTAAAAACATTCTGTGACGAAAACGGCATCGACTTCTATGAAGCATTGACCTCCGATCCAGTACAAACATCACTGTTCAACTTCCTGCAAGCTCGATCCCATCAGGCGCAGCGCGGACAGCTGACCGCTGCCAATCCGAATCAACGCGGGGGATCTCGATGAGTGCACTCGCATGGCTTTTCGGACTTGGATTCCTCGCATTGGCCGGACCCTTTCTGTTTCACTTGATTCGCAGAACGCCAAAAGGTGAAGTGCGTTTCAGTTCGTTGATGTTTCTTCGTTCGTCGCCGCCAACGTTAACGCGTCGCAGTCGATTGGACAACCTGCTACTGATGGCAATCCGAATGGCAGCGGTGGCTCTGATCGCAACTGCATTCATGCGACCATTTCTCAACAGCAATGTGAAACTTGAATTCGCAGACGTGCCCGGCAAAAAAACAGCCGTCCTGCTCGACACCAGCGCCAGCATGAAACGTGTCGACCTTTGGGACCAAACTTTCCTAAAACTGCAACAGGTTATCGACGATGCAGAAGCCAACGACGAAATCGCTGTCTTCACTTTCGACAAGCAGCTGAAAAAGCAAATTGATTTCACCAAGAAGTCAGACGCTACGACGCTGTTGCAAAAGTTTAAAGAATTAAAGCTTGAGCCGACGTGGAACGTATCAAAACTTGGCGATGCGTTGGTAGACGTTGCGAACCGTCTGCTCGAAAGCCAACAATCCGAACAGAACTCCGATACAGACGACAATCACACGCTTCCGTCAAAGCTACAGATTGTTCTGATTTCAGACATGCAATCTGGCTCATCGACAGCAGCGCTTCAGAGTTTTCGTTGGCCGGAAAACGTAAAAGTCGAATTTGAGACAGTCGCCACTAAACGGGGGACTAACGCGACGCTGGAATTGTTGCCGGCTGACGAAAGCGATCCTCAGCAACTTCGAGAAAACGTGATAGTGCGGAACGCGAAAAATTCAGTCTCAGATGAGTTTTCCGTTTCGTGGGAAAACGGCTCCTCGGCATCGATTCCTTTCCAAGTACCGGCAGGATCCAGCAAGATTTTGGCAGTAACGCGAGACTCGAATTCACAATCGTCCAGCAAGTTAATGCTCGAAGGCGACGATGCGGATTTCGACAATCAGTTCTTTGCGATTCTACCACTCAAACAAACGATTTCCATTCGTTATGTCGGCGACGAATCTGAAAACGATCCGGAGGGAATGCTTTATTACTTAAAGCGATCACTGATCGAAACGCCGACAACAACTTACAACCTTCAGCAATCTTCTTCTGTGGCCGATCCCATGGAATTCGGTTTGAATTTTGACACGATCGACTTCCTGGTCGTCACGCGACCTTTATCCGGACCTGAAAACCAAGCGATCGACAACCTTCTTGAGCGTGGCGTGACGCTGCTGGTTGTGCTTCACGATCAATCGATCATCGAATCCACTCGTGACTGGACGGGAGTTACGACGACTGAAGATACCGAAAACTCTAAAAGCGACAGCTATGCCATGTTGGGGAACATCGACTTCTCCCATCCTGTTATCACGCCATTTTCAGGTCCGCGATTCAACGACTTTACTCAAATTCGATTTTGGAAGTTCCTTCGTCCGAATTTGCCGGACAACATTCAAGTGCTGGCACGCTTCGACGACGACACGCCAGCGTTTTGGCATCAACTCGCTCACGATAAGAGCGACCTCTACACGATGGGATTTGGCTGGCAGCCAGAAAATAGTCAGCTCGCATTGTCGAGCAAATTCCTTCCTCTGATGCTGCGGATGATTGAACTGTCGACCAAAACAGGGCCTGTCGCTACCAACAGCATTGTTGGTGACACGATCGAGTCACCCAAGGGCTATGACCGTTTCATATCTCCCGATGGCGATGTTAAATTCATTGACGACTCGTCGGCTCAAACATTGAATTCGCCCGGAATCTATTCCTTTGCGTGCTCTTCGGATTCGGAACTCGCGGACCTGCAAATCGCCGTCAATCTCGATCCCTCGGAAAGCCAAACGGCCACGATGCCGATCGACCAAGTTTCGGCTTTGGGTGTAGAGGTTGGCACACACAGCACATCAGATCAGGAAGTCGAACAACAGCGTCAACTACTCGACTTCGAACTCGAGAATCGCCAGAAGCTTTGGAAGTGGCTGATCCTCGGAGCGATTGGAATGATCATGGCCGAATCGTGGTTGGCTGGAAGAACGGATCGAAATAATCGCAGTGAGGAGAGTCAATGAAAATGGCGCAAACAGCATTATCTCGCTCCCCTCTCCCTGTGAATTCGGACCTCGAAGCATTGCTTCAGGATCAGACGCTATCCGAATTCTCGGGGAGAGGGGAGCGAGTTAATTATTCGCCACAAGGATCTCCACTAGCACCTACTTTCGAGCAAGGGATCGCAAATGAGTAACGCCACACATCAAATCAATCCTGCCTTGCTTGACCAACTTCGCCCCGTCTTGCGGCGAGAACGATGGCGAATTGTGATTTCCTTTTTGGCAATCGCTTGGGTCGTTTTAGCAATCATTGGAATCCTTGTTTACGCCTTCAATCGATCCGCAGAATCGGCACTCGACCCTTACTTGCCTGCGGCATGGATTTGGATGACTGCCATCGCCGGAACCGGCACACTTGCTGCGATCGCGTCGGCGCTCTTTTCAATGCCCAACGTGGAATCGATCGCCCATCGCGTCGAGGGGAGCTTTCCAGAACTGGACTCCGTTTTACTAACCGCTATTGAGCAAACGCCACACCAAACCGAAGGCCTCAGCTTTTTCCAACACGACGTTATCCAAAAAGCAATTCATCATAGCTTTCAGGAAAAATGGGCTTCCGTCGTTCCCGGCTGGAAACTGTTCTCGTCTTCCTTCGGAGCAATCCTTGGACTACTCGGCGTTGGCGTTACTTGCTTCATGCTGTGGAGCTTGCCAGCTCCTGAGTTCGACAATTCGATTCACTTATTTGAAGACATCGAAGCGCCAACCAAGCTTGACCTGAGCTGCAACGTCCAGCCTGGCAACACTGAAATCGAACGCGGAACGAACTTGCTTGTCCTAGCCGAGTTCGCGAAAGACTCGCCTTCCAAATCGGAATTGCACTACACGAATGATTCCGGTGAAGAGCGTGTTGTTGCGATGACCAAGAGTCTGGACGATCCGGTTTTTGCATCACGTATCATGCAAGTCGATCAGCCGCTGACTTATCGCGTTAAGTTCGCTGACGAAACTTCGGAAGCGTTCACCGTCAGCGTTTTTGATTTTCCTCGACTTGTTCGCTCCGATGTCGAATTGAATTACCCAAAGTACACCGAACTGCCCCAGAAAACGTTGCAGGACACGCGCCGATTTTCTGCGGTCATCGGAACTGTTGCGAAACTGCAATTTCACTTGAACAAAGAAGTCACTTCCGCAACGCTTCGTCCGGACAGCAAAGACGGACAGCCTCTTCAGCTTTCGCAGTCAGAATCAAATCCGCTGATGTGGCAGACTGAAATCGTCATCAAGACTTCAGAAAAGTATCGCTTGCATTTAACCGATGCCCAGAAACGCGAAAACAAATCGCCGCCTCGTCTGACGATCAAGGCTCTGGAAAATCTTCCGCCGGAGCTAAAACTTCTCGAACCCGCTCGCGACATTGCCGTCTCTGCGATCGAGGAAGTCTCAATGAGTGCTTCGGTTTGGGATGACTTTGGAGTGGCACGAACCGGGTTGGCTTGGTCGATCGGCGGCGGCGAGATGCGAGAACTGGAACTTGCCAGTGATCAAGACGGCAAAAAGAAACACGTCGTCGACCATCTATTGGAACTTGAATCGCTTCAGGCCGAACCGGATCAGCTTGTATCCTGGCATTTCTGGGCGGAAGACATCGGACCCGATGGTGACGCTCGACGCACCGAAAGCGACATGTTTTTCGCCGAAGTTCGTCGTTTCGAAGAAATATTCTTTGAATCTCAGGGACAAGAAGGTCAACAACAGCAGCAACAAGGTCAACAGGGACCGAGTGCACAGCAAGCAATGGAACTTGCGGAATTGCAAAAGGAAATCATTAACGCGACGTGGCGAGTTATCCGCCGCGAAAAAGGACCAGCGTTGACCAACGCGTTTGACGACGACGTTAAGTTGCTGGCTGAGTCACAGCGTTCCGCGATCACCCAGGTCGACGAACTGGCGGAACAATTGAATGACGACTTGGCGAAATCTCTGGTCGATGAACTCAAATCGATCATGAACGACGCAGTCGACAAATTGGAATCGGCTCGAGAAACGCCATCTGCGAAACCACTATCCAAAGCCCTCAGCAGTCAACAATTGGCTTGGCAAACATTGCTCAGAATGCGGGCTCGCGAAACTCAAATCCAGCAATCGCAACAGCAGAGCTCCCAATCCAGCAGTTCACAATCCTCTCGCCAGCAACAGTTGCAACAAATGGAGCTGACCGAAAAGGAAGATCGCTACGAACAGGAACGACTGGCGCAAGAAGAAAACGAACAAGCCGAACAGCAACAGGAGAATCGACAAATCCTCAGCCGACTTCGGGAGCTGGCTCAGCGTCAAAACGATCTCAACAAACGAGTCAAAGAACTCCAGTCGGCTTTGGAAGAAGCTGAAACCGAACAGGAAAAGGAAGACCTCGAGAAACAGCTCAAGCGGCTCGAGGAAGAACAGCAACAGTTGCTCCGAGACACAGACGAACTTCAGGAAAGGATGGAAGAATCGCAAAACCAACAGACCGAGCAAATGGAACAGATAGAACAGGCTCGGGAAAACGTGCAACGATCCTCAGAAGCACTTCAACAGGGCGACCTTTCAAAAGCAGCAACCGAAGGCACGCGAGCTGAACGTGAGCTGAAGGAACTTCGCGACGAATTCCAAAAACAGACTGCCGGCCAGTTCAACGAACAAATGCGGCAGATGCGAAATCAGGCTCAGGATCTGCAAGCCGAACAGGAATCTCAAGCGGACAAACTTCGCAACGAAGAAGAAAACGAAACGTCAAACAATCGGCTTGTCGGTACGGACAAACGTAAGAAATTGGTCGACGGAATCAGAAAGGGTCAGCAGCAAGTTGAGGAACTTCGAGAGCAAATCAAGCAAACGATTGAAGAGGCCGAAGAAATCGAGCCCCTTCTCGCAGATGAACTTTACGACACCTTTCGCGAAACCGAACAATCGCGTCCAGATCTAGCGTTGCGAAATTCAGCGGAAGCGATCGAGCGAGGTTTCGATGAAGATGCCAAACAGATTCACGAAGACGCAATGCAGGGCATCGAACAACTCGTCGAAGGCATTGACCGCGCAGCCGAACGTGTACTCGGCGACGAAACGGAAGCTTTGAAAGCGGCTCGGGACACGATTGAGGATCTTTCAAGTGAACTTGACAATGAGATCGAGCGAAATAATCCTGAATCTGAATCGGGAGAGCAGGGCAGTGAACCCGGTGAACAACAGCGACGCGGCGAATCTGGTGAAGGGGAAACGAGCTCCGAGAAACCGCAACGCGGATCTGGAAAGTCTAACGGCGAGCCTCAGGAAAACGAAGAATCAGAACCTCAAAATGGCAGTGGTGAGAATCAGGGCGAAGGTCAACAAGCTAAGGGTCAGCCCGGGGAAGGTCAACAAGCTGAAGGTCAGCGCGGTGAAGGGAATCAGCAATCACCAAACCGTCGCGGCGGCAATCGACTTGATGGCGAACCAACAGATAGCGGTGGACTTGGTGGATTTACCAACCAACGCAGCACTCGCAACTTTGCTCCTATCACGGGTGAAGATTTCCGTGAATGGTCCGATCGGCTTCGCGATGTCGAAGAGATGATTGCGGATCCTGACTTGCGTGCCGATGCGGCGCGTATTCGAGACCAAGCGAAGGCAATTCGTAAGGATCTCAAACGTCATTCACCCGAACCCGACTGGAAGAAGATTAAACTCGAGTTGGCCGAACCACTGGCAGAATTGCAGAGCCGCGTTGCACAAGAAATCCTTCGTCGCGACCCAAAAAACGTCTTGGTGCCGCTCAACAAAGAACCCGTGCCAACCAAGTACGAAAATGCCGTCCGCAAATATTACGAGACATTGGGGACCGGCCAATGATCGAGATCTTTTCGACAATCATTCCCGATGCTTGGAAC
This sequence comes from uncultured Pirellulaceae bacterium, assembly GCA_964582025.1. Classification (GTDB taxonomy): domain Bacteria; phylum Planctomycetota; class Planctomycetia; order Pirellulales; family Pirellulaceae; genus Mariniblastus. The sequence goes on from CAZORS010000009.1 coordinate 27,241, forward strand.
TCGTTGCAATGGTGGCTACCCGCGCTGGTCGCGGTGTTGTTGGCCATTCCTGTTGTGCTCTGGTCAAATTTTTCCAGGCAAATTAGCCCACAGCGCGGATTCATCCTGTCGGCAATGAAGACCATGGCGATTGGCCTGTTGGTTCTCTGTTTACTTGAACCTGTGAATCAATATGAACTTGCCAAACCCGGAGCAAACTCGCTGATCGTGTTGGCCGACACGAGCCAAAGTCTGAACGTAAAGAATGACGGGAACGCGATTTCAAGGGCTCAAACACTTGCCCAGTTGCTCGACAAAGACGCGACTTGGCTGAACCAACTGGAGCGAAACTTCGAACTTCGTCGATACACCTTCGACGAACGAGCCACCAACGTCGTTGACTTTCAGGAGTATGCGGCCGACGGTCGAGCAACTGAAATCTTGAACTCGATGACCAACGTCGGAAGGCGTATCGATGGAAAACCCACCGCCGGCATCGTTTTGTTGACCGATGGAAACGAGTCAACGAATCCGGACTTGTCGGAATTCGACTGGGCATCACTTCCGCCAGTTTATCCGGTCGTTATCGGAGACAGCCAACCGCTGCGAGATCTTTCAATCACCAGCGTCACGACCTCGCAAACCAATTTCGAATCGGCACCGGTGACGATCAAAGCAGAACTGATCGCTCAACAGTTTGCGGGAAAGACCGTAACCGTTGAGCTGGTGGGAGAAGACGAAGAGGTCATTGAATCACAAGAAGTCCGGCGTCTGGAAAATGGGAAACCGTTCGCCGTCCGGTTCAAACTGAAGCCTGAAAATCGCGGCGTGAACGCATTTGAAATTCGAGCATTCGAAAAAGGGACCTCTCTGGACGACGATAGCGACGAGGCAACTCTGATCAACAATCGGCGATTGGTCATCGTTGACCGCGGCAAAGGGCCTTTTCGAATTCTCTATGTTGCAGGAAGGCCAAACTGGGAATACAAGTTCATGCGTCGCGCGTTGGCGGATGACAATGAATTGGATCTCGTTGGACTGCTGCGAGTCGCGAAAAAGGAGCCTAAGTTTACATTTCGAAGTCGTGACGGGGAAACAACGAATCCGCTGTTTCGAGGTTTCGGCAACCAGAAAGACGACACGGCCGAACAGTATGACGAATCGGTTTTGATTCGATTGGACACCCGAGACGCGGCCGAACTTCGCGATGGATTTCCGAAAGACGCGGCAGGGCTGTTCCAATACGATGCGATTGTTATCGATGATTTGGAAGCTTCATTCTTCACACAGGACCAGAAAACATTGCTCTCACAATTCGTCAGCTTACGCGGCGGCGGATTGATGATGCTTGGAGGATTTGGGACCTTTGCCCGCGGTGGTTACGATCGAACTCCGATTGGCGAATCGCTTCCTGTTTATCTCGATCAACGTTCCACTCCCGATCCCGACTTGGAATATCGATTGTCGCTAACTCGCGAGGGTTGGGTGCAGCCATGGATTCGAATCGAATCGACTCGCGACGGAGAACTGAAACGGCTCGAAACCATGCCGCCTTTCCAAACCCTTAGTCGTTCGAGATCGATCAAGCCCGGTGCCACGATTCTCGCCAACGTGACAGGATCCGATGAAAAGTCCCATCCGGCGTTGGTCGTACAGCGATTTGGTAACGGCCGAACCGCCGCAATGCTAATCGGTGACCTTTGGCGATGGAAGTTGCAATCAGAAGACGAAAACGAAGACTTAAACAAAGCGTGGCGTCAGACGATGCGTTGGTTGGTCTCGGAGGTTCCACGCCGAGTCGACATCGTTACGGAACCCGATGCCAGACAATCGCAGTTGACCAAAATTCGCGTTGACCTTCGCGATGAAGAATTCAAGCCGCAACTCAACGCGGAGCTGGAATTGAAAGTCATTTCGCCTTCAGAGAAAGATATTGTGATCGCCTCAAAACAGGACGCTCAAAAAGTTGGGCGATACATTGCTGAATTTTCATCGCGAGAACCGGGAGCCTATCGAATTGTCGCGACCGCGAAGTCTCCTGATGGAGAACTGATCGAAACAAGGGAAACCGGTTGGGTTTCCGATCCAGCCATCGACGAGTTCGAATCGCTGCAGCCGAATCGTGATTTCCTGCGACAGATTGCGGAGAAAACCGGTGGCGAATTGATCGAAGTCGCCAGCCTCGATTCGTTCGCCGCAGATTTTGATTCCAAAAAAGTTCCTGTTTCAGAAACAAAAACGGTTCCTTGGTGGCATCGCTGGTCAATTTTTGGCGCCGCAGTTGGACTGCTGATCGCCGAATGGGGTGCCCGAAGAATGTGGGGATTGGCATGATTGTTCGTAGTACCGCCTTTGGCCGGAGTTGCATGGTTCCGCCAACAGAATCTGTCTATCTTAGGCCGGAGGCCGACACAGCCATTGCCGGGCCCGTAAGGGCCCGGGTTATGTCTCGGAAGAATCTAGCCCGGCGGGCGAAACAGCTGCCACGAAACGGTGCCACCCTTTGGGCTAACTATTTTCGCTCTGCATGGTCTCGGGGCCTGACGACCCCGGCAATGGTTGTGTTGGCCTGCGGCCTGAAAAAACGGACGTTCTTTGAAAGAGGTACAACAGCCGAAAAGCCGTGCCGGATGACGTTAAATGCAGTACTTCTGTTTTGCCTGCTGTTCCCAACGTATTCCAATGCCCAAGACGCTGCCGAAAAATCAGACCAAGCCGCCATCATTGTTGTCGGCGCTGAAGGCACCGAAGAATACGCGGCACAATTCAAACTGTGGGCTGAAACTTGGAAGAAAGCCGCCAGCCACACTCAGCTAACGGTAATCGGTTTGGACGGAGACAAAGCCAAATCGAAAACTCAACTGCAACAGATCATTCAAACGTCAGCAAAAGACACAAAACTGCAAGAAGTTTGGTTGGTCATGATTGGCCATGGAACGTTTGACGGCAAGCGAGCCAAATTCAATCTTCACGGCCCGGATGTTCAAGCGGACGAACTGAATTCTTGGTTAGCCCCATTGGAACATCGATTGGTCGTTCTGAATTGTGCGTCCAGCAGCAGCCCGTTCATCAACTCATTGAGCGCGAAGAATCGAATCATTGTCTCCGCCAGTCGCAGTGGTTTCGAATTCAATTATGCTCGTTTTGGCCGATATCTCTCTGAATCGATCGACGATCCCGCCATCGACTTGGACAAGGATGGCCAAACCTCAATTTTGGAGGCATTCTGTGCTGCCAGTCGTGGAGTCGACGACTTCTATCAAAAGGAAAACCGTATCGCGACCGAACATGCTTTGCTTGATGACAACGGCGACGGTAGAGGAACGCCATCCGATTGGTTCGACGGAGTTCGCGCCACCAAGAGGCCGAAAGAAGGATTGCCAGACGGCTTCATCGCCAATCAAGTGTTTCTAAAACGCCGAGGAGTCGAAAATTCACTCTCGGCTGACGACCGGAAAATACGTGATCAACTCGAATCGCAACTCGAACAAATTCGATTGAAAAAAGGAAAGATGGACGAGTCTGAGTTCCTGCTGAAAATTGAGCCAGTGCTGCTCAAGCTTGCAAAACTATACCAGCAAATTGAAGATCTAAAAAACTCTGCGAACGCTCCCGTTGAAAGTGATTTTCCCGCGAATGACGCGAATACTCGCCAATAGCAAATCGAAAAGTTTCACATCTATATTCGCGCCAATTCGCGCCATTCGCGGGCAACAAAGCGGCATTGTGGATAGGATATCGGGATGGAAAAAATTGCGATACTCGTTGATGTACAAAACATCTACTACACGACTCGGCAAGCGTTCAGTCGCAAATTCAACTATCGCGCGTTCTGGTCAACGGTAACCGATGGCCGCGAAGTCATCGCTGCGAACGCTTACGCGATTGAGAGTCGAGACGGTGGCAAACAAGCCGGCTTTCAACAGATTCTCCGCGACATTGGCTTCGAAGTAAAACTCAAACCTTTTATCCAACGCAGCGACGGCAGCGCAAAAGGTGACTGGGACGTCGGCATCGTGCTCGACATGGTTGAACTGGCGGAAAAAGTCGACACCGTCGTTTTGGCCTCCGGTGACGGCGACTTCGATTTAGCGCTCAGGCGAATCAGCGAACGCTTCGACACGACGTCTGAAGTTTACGGTGTCGAAAAACTGACTGCTGGCTCCCTGATTCGAGCCGCAACGGATTACTTTCCAATCGAAGACGACCTACTGATTTCGTAACCGTATACTACGCGGCAGAGCGAACTTTCGCCGAAGGTTCAGAGAGATCCCAATAGCCCGCAGGCTTGCCCGCATACTCCAAGAACTTTGATGCTTCGTCCGCGAGTTTCTCCAACGTGAAACTTCTTGCTGCCGGCGACCACTGAATCTTCTTGTCGAACGGTTTGCGGAAAAAGTCCTTGGACTCCAATGAACGTCGCTTCGACTCTGGAATGAAACTCCACGCTTTCGCAGCCACCTTCGACGTGCGAATCCGACGCATGATCGGAGTGTCATATCGTTTTCGACTGCCCGGATTCAGTTGCCGAGTCGGATTTTCAACTTTGACTTCGGAATCAACACCGAGGAACTCAAAACACTTTCTTAGCTCAAGTTCCTGATTCGCCAACAGATCTTCAAAAAACAAAATGTGGATCTGCTGATCGTCCAATTGTTTTCTATACGCACTCAACCGAGACCAGTAACTCGTGTCGTCTATGATGTTTGGAAAATCCCGCAGCGTCTGCTCGAGGTCATGCGGAACATGAACGCCATACTTGTATCCACTGTGATGGTGCTCCCGATAGCTTGATTCAATTCGCGTAAATGGATTTCGCGCGATGAAAATAATTTTCGAATCCGCATAGTGCTCGGCAATATTTTTAACGGCTGAGTTTTCGAAGTTTTTCGCAGTGTAAAACGTGCTGCCTTCACCGCTACAACGTCCGTCAGCTTCTTCAAAGAGATCGGCGTACCAGTCCCATCCTCGATGGAATGCCATTGCAAAGAAATTAGGTTCCTTGCACGCTGGAATGAAGATTTCCGGATGGTCTCCCAGCAGTGAGCACAGCGTTGTAGTGCCGCATTTACTGAATCCGGGTACAAAAAAGTTCACTTTTGGCTTGCGCATATTTCTTCCTGTTTTTTGGTGAATCAAGACTGGTTTCGGCCTCCTGCGGCTCTGTTGATTAGAAAATTTCAGTCGATTGCGTTGAGTTTGAGGAAAAACGTGAGCTACCGGTTTAGAGAAAATTTTGGAATTATTTCAGTTGTAGGGGCAATTTGCCGATTAGGAAGCAATCGGTATCCACATATATAGAGAGTCAAGCACATGCGCACTGCCCTTGCGAAACTGACTAAAAAAACGCTAAGTAAAACGCCCATCAGGAACTGTTCTCGACCTTCGTCGAACGTCGTTCAACAGAAAGATGCACGATTAGCGGGGATTTTTTTGCACGAAACGGGCCAGATGTATGATGGCTTCACGATTGATGCCGAGGATGTCGTCATTGATATCGGATGCGGAGATGGATGTGTTTCCATGTTTGCTGCCAATCAGGGTGCCAAAGTCATCGCAACGGACGTTTGTCCGAACAGCATCGAAATAACCCGGGCCAAACTCAAAAAGTCAAAGGCTCGTGATTTTGAAGTTCACGTAAGTGACTCAACTCCTCTTCCATTGGAAGACAATATCGCGACGAAGGTTATTTGCCGCGAGGTTCTTGAGCACGTTGAAGATCCAGTAGCCGTCATGAGTGAACTGTTTCGAGTCGGCAAGCCCGGCGCCACCTATCTGATCACGGTCCCAGATCCACTTGGAGAATCTGTCCAAAAGAAGATCGCTCCTAAGGAATATTGGTTGCCACCAAATCACGTTCGAGTTTTTGAGCGTGACGAGTTTTCTCAGCTTCTTGAGAACAGCGGACTCGAGATTGAGAAGCGTGGCTCTCACGGTTTCTACTGGTCAATTTGGTGGATTCTTTTTTGGGCAGCTGGCCAAGAACTTGGCGAACCAGAAAAGCCAATTTTGAGCCACTGGACTGCCACATGGAATGAGTTGATCGACAAACCAGACAGTCGTCACATCAAAGATGCGTTGGAAGAATTCATGCCGAAAAGTCAGATCTTAATCGCCAAAAAGGCTGCTTGATCTTAGTACTTCATCACCTGCGAGGCGTTCAAGCGGCTCGCGTTCATTTGAACCGGTTCGAAAAAACAAACGGTAGCTTTGGCAGACACAATGAATGCTCCTGAGGAAAACCAAGGTCTGAGAATCTATGATGAATCTCGGCATAACGATACCCGGAAAGCGATTCTGCTAAGCTCCTATGGAACGGGAGCTCAAAATGGCAAGAACCTTGGCGTTCCTGGATATTCACACGATATCGTAATGCAGCTCTATGCACCGCTTCTTGAATCGTGGGGAGACGTCATTCCGATCTCTGATCCTTGGGCCAACCTTGAATCAGCAATCGTTGATGCTCGTGAAAGAGGATTGGATCCGATTCACCTGTCAGTCATCCCGTGCCAAGACGCGTATCTGTCGCCACATGTTCCAAACGTCTTGATGCCTGCGTGGGAGTTCCCGGATATTCCCGACCATGCTTTCGGACTCAATCCACAAAACGATTGGACAACGGTTGCACGTCGATGTGACGCTCTAGTCGTAAGCGGACCTTTCACTTCCGAAGCGTTTCGAAACTCTGGCGTTGAAGTTCCAATTCACTACGTTCAGGTACCAACACCGGACGGCTACTTTGGATTGCCGACTTGGCAGGCTGACCAAACGCGATCAATCGATTGCTCAGGGTACAGCTTTCAATTTGAAGAAAAAGAAATAGTAACCATTCCATTCCCAGTTGCCGCCCCTCACAGGAAACGCAAAGGCCCCATCAAAAAAGCTGGCCGGAAAATCGAGAAGGCCACACGTAAACTGCTCCGCTCCGTGATTAATGAAAAACTCTATCGGAAAGTTTCCGACCGACTCAAGCTGACCAAAAAGTCAAATATCTTGCCTACTGAATTCGAAGTCGATTCGCTGGACTTAAGCGGAGTCGTCTACACAAGCATATTCAACCCTAATGACGGGCGAAAAAACTGGCAGGATCTGATCACTTCATTTCTCGTTGCCCTTGGCGATAAGAAAGATGCGACTTTGGTAGTGAAGCTGGTAACGAGCGATCCGCTTGCTGTTGCGAAATTCATCGCATTCTACCGCGGTAGAGGCATTGATCACCGTTGCCGCGTAGTGGTAACGTCCCAATACCTTACTGACCAACAGCTGGTGGAGCTAACCGATGCGTCAACCTATTACATTCAGACAACGAAGGCTGAAGGCAACTGTTTGCCACTGATGAATTTTCTCGCCGCCGGCAAGCCGGGCGTATCTCCCTGTCACTCAGCAATCTCTGACTATTTCGACGACGAAATTGGATTCATTGCCGACTCCAATCCGGAACCAGCTGCATGGCCTCACGACCCTCATTTGCGAACGCGATCAACATGGGGGCGACTTGTTTGGACTTCGATGGTGGAACAAATTCGTGAAAGCTATAACGTTGCCAAACAGTATCCGGAAACGTATGCGGAAATCAGCGAACGATCTCGCGAGAAACTAAATGACTGGGCGAGCCCTGAAAACGTGCAAGCTCGGTTGATCAACGCGTTGGATGACGTTTACCAGAATCGTGTGAAAGCGGCGCAGAGAAGGCAACAGGACGAAGCATTGAAAACAAACGAAGTTTTGAAGCGAGCTGCCTGAGCAATATCAAGGTGAACTGAAGATCCGATAGCAGCCGCTTATCTCGAAACCGCAAATGATCCATTTCCTCAGAGTCATAAAATTATCGTTGGTCAACAGGTGGAAGATTGCCGCCCTATTGGTCAATTCGCTGCTGATTGGTTTGCTGTGGGGCTGCAGCATTTCCGCCATCTATCCTTTCGTCGAAGTTGTTCTTTCAGACAACACGATCGAGACGTGGCTCGTCAAAGAGATCGAGAAAACGGATGAGAAGATCGCAGAGTTGCAGATCTCGATCGGCGATGTCGAAACTCAAATACACGCTTTTGGTGACTCCCGAGAACTACGGAATCAACTCGACAATCAGACTCACCGAATCGCTGCCGAGGAAAAAGCGAATAAACTCTATCGCACCGTGATGCCTTGGGTGGAAGGCCGCGTTCCTCAAACGCCATTTGGCACACTCGCTTTTGTGTTGAGTATTCTGATCGTGATCACGATCATCAAAGGTGTTTGTTTGGTATTGAATTCGGTTCTGGTTGCGCAGATTTCGCAGCGAACTGCGCTTGTGATGCGTCGGCAGTTTTATGCTTCTGCTGTGAAGATGGACCAATTGGTGATCGACCAAAAGGGCACCGCTGCAATGCAGACGATGCTGATTTACAACCTCAATCTGGTCACCGCTGGATTGACCAGTCTCTACGGCAAAGGAACTAGAGAACCAATCAAGATGTTGGTTTGCTTGGTAATTGCTGCCACCATCTCGTGGAAACTGCTACTACTGACAATGGCTGTCGCTCCGGTCGCGGGATTCGTGATCAATCGTGTTTCACAACACATGCGAATTGCTGCCACTCGTGAACTTGGCGGAATCGCCGGCGTCCTTCAATCAACTATGGAATCATTAAGTGCTCTACGGACGGTCCGAATTTTCAATCGCGAACGAACAGAGAAGGCTCGATTCAATAAATTCTCAAAAGCACTTTACAACCTCGGCGTAAAACAAAAATTCTTCGATTCACTGCTTCGCCCGACCGCAGAACTTGCCGGCATGATTTGCATCGCGATTGCCTTGTTGGCCAGCGGATACCTAGTCCTCAACGACACGACGCACTTATTGGGAGTACGAATGAGCGACCGACCGATGTCCAAGAGCACCGTGTTCCTGTTTTTTGCAATGTTGGCCGGCGTTAGCGATCCTGCGAGAAAAATGAGCGAAATTTACAACACGCTCGTGCGTGCGGATGTCTCATCGAAAGGACTGTATGACTTCTTCGAAATCGAACCGCAAATTGGCACGCCGGAAAATCCGAACCGCCTCCCGCCTCATTCGAAAGGAATCCGATTTAGAAACGTAAACTTTGCGTACAACCTGAATCAAATCACACTAAAACAGCTTGAGTTAGTCATCCCTTTCGGGCAGACGGTTGCTTTGATCGGCCCGAACGGTTCCGGCAAATCAACTTTGATCAATTTGCTTGCCCGGTTTTACGATCCTCAATGGGGTGCCGTTCTCATTGACGGCGTCGACATAAAAACAGTCAACCCTCGCCATGTTCGAAAACAAATGGCCATGGTGACTCAGGATCCGGTGCTTTTTAAGGGAACAGTTTTGGAAAACATCCAATACGGAAACATCAACGCGACAACGGACGACGTTTTTCGCGCTGCAAAACTGGCACGTGTGACAGACTTCCTCGACGTCCTGCCAAAAGGGCTCGACACGATGGTTGGAGATCGCGGCAACACACTTTCCGGTGGACAGCGTCAACGCATTGCACTGGCTCGCGCGATCGTAGCTGACCCAAGAATCCTGTTCCTTGATGAAGCCACCAGCCAAGTCGATGTTGCTTCGGAACAACTTATTCATGATTCACTGAAGGAATTCTTGAAGCAGCGAACCACGATCATTATCTCACACCGGCCGGCAACTCTTGAGATCGCCGATCGTATCATTCTGCTTGAACAGGGGCAGATCGAACAAGATTTAACCTCAGAAGAGTACTTCAAACTTTACGGCGTCAACCTTCAGCAAAAGGAAGCAGCCTGATGTCGCAAACCGTTGCTCACTCGCGTCGATCTACTCAGTTCAAAGTGCTCTACGATGGCATGATTTTTCATCGTCAGGAAGCCGGTGGGATCAATCGATACTTTGAAAAGCTAATCGACTACCTTCCCGATGGTGTTGATCCAGCGATCACTCTTTCGAAATGCCCAACGAACAATTTCCCAAAAAGCGAACGACTGCAGTTGTTTGTTAAGAGTTTCAATCTGCCGAAGCCGTTTCGCAAAGTTTCCAGTGCGATTCGAGCGACGCGACTTGAATCCGTGCAAAAGCTTATCGCCCCGGATCTGATTCACGCGACGTACTACGACACACTTGGCGGCTTTGAGAAAATCAGCAACGGACCGCCGTTTGTCGTAACCGTTCACGACATGACTCACGAAAAGTTTCCGCACTTATTGGATCGTCACGGCAAGCACGCTGAGTTGAAAAAGCGGGCGATCAAGAGGGCCAATGCAATCATTTGCGTTTCCCAACACACTAGAAATGACCTGCTGGAACTGTACCCCGAATGTGAATCTCGCACGAGCGTCATCTATCATGCGACGGAGTTAGGCGACGTTGTGCCAACCGATTCGATTCCTGCTCCAATTCAGCCGTACATTCTCTACGTTGGAAGTCGTTCTCGATACAAGAATTTTCAAGGCCTATTGAAAGCATTCCAAATGGTTGTTGATCGTGAAGAAGATCTCCAACTTCGAACTGTAGGACGTGAATTCTCCAAAAAAGAGATGAAACAAATCGAAGAATTGGGACTCTCGGATCACGTCATCAATGAAGGAATTGTGGACGATGCCCGATTGGCCGAGCTTTATCGTAAAAGCCTCTGCTTCGTTTACCCTTCACTCTACGAAGGTTTCGGGCTACCACTGCTCGAAGCGATGAGCTGCGAAACACCCGTCTTGGCTGCCAACAATTCTTGCATTCCTGAAGTTGTTCGTGATGCCGCGCTGTTGTTCGACCCGAAATCAAAAACAGACTTGGCCGACGCACTAACATTCCTGCTGCACAATCCATCCGTACGGGATCAGCTCGTTATCGAAGGTCGTATGCGGTGCAAAGAATTCAGCTGGGAGAAATCGGCCAAGCAAACGTTCGACACTTACGAAACCGCCATGGCTGCCGCTCGAATCCAAACCGGCTATCGATTATCCATGAATCATTTCGCTGATTTCAATGCACAAATTCAACCGACTTGGCGAACAACCTTCTAGCCAACATTTTGCAAACCAGCGGCGATGCCATTGATCGACAGAACGATCGATTGTTGCAACTTCTCCAACTCCGGGTGTTCCGGGTTCGAGCGTAGTTCTTTCAGCAACGCGACCTGAATGTAATTCATCGGATCGACGTACGGGTTACGAACCTTGATACTGTGCTGCAACCACGGCTCAGCCTCCAAAATCTCAGTCGACTCCGTGACCTTCAACAGCATATCACGACTCAATTCAAATTCAGCTTTGATGTCGTTGAAAATAACAGCACCAATTTCCGGATCAGCCAGCTCTGCATACATGCCAGCGATCTCCATGTCGGCTCGCCCCATCCCAAGATGCACATTCGAAAGCATCGTGCGGAAGAAAGGCCACTCTCGGTTCATCGTCTGCAACATTTCCAATCGCTGACCATCAGAACCATCGCCCAGCCATTCCGAAAACGCCGTTCCGATACCGTACCAACTCGGCACATTGGCGCGAGACTGAGTCCACGCAAACACCCACGGAATTGCTCGCAAATCGTCAAGCGATTTCGTCACGCGTCGATGCGACGGGCGTGAACCAATATTCAATCGATCGATCTGATCAATCGGAGTCGCCGTTTGGAAGTAGCTCAGGAAATCCGGATGATCGATCAAGCTACGATACTTCTTCCAAGCCGTTGTGCTCAAACCGTCCATCGCTTCTGACCATTGTGCCAAAGCATCAAATTCGGGACGCTTTCCTGTCGAACAAAGCACCGCATGCAGCACCTGCTCAAGATGTCGCCGCGCGATACCGGGAACGCTATAACGCGAGCTAACCACTTCTCCTTGCTCAGTGATTCTGATTCGACCTCGAACGGATTCCGTTGGCTGAGCAAGAATCGCACGGTTCGTTGGACCGCCGCCGCGACCGAGCGAGCCGCCGCGACCATGAAACAGTGTCATCCGAACATTGCAATCGGCACAAGCCTGTGCCATGTTTCGTTGTGCCGTGAACAGCATCCAGTTGGCTCGCATGAAGCCGCCATCTTTATTGCTGTCGCTGTAGCCGATCATAATCTGCTGTTGATCGCCACGCATCTTCAAGTGCTGTGCGTAGACTGGATTCGCGAACAGCGCCTTCATAATTTCCGGAGCCGCCATCAAGTCATCAACGGTCTCGAACAGCGGAACGATATCCAGTTTCCCCAGCAGTCCTGCATCTTTCGCGAACAGCAAAATTTCCAGCAGATTGCTGACACCTTCGGTCATGCTAATGATGTAAGTCGTCATACTGGATTCGCCAATGACGTTGTGCGCCTTTTTGATGGTCGCGAACAAGTCCAGCAACTTCGCCGTGCCAACCTTTTGATCATCAGACACCGAAGAGAATTCCTTCTCGCTAACGGTCGCGAATTTCGTCAACGTCTCAATCCGTTGCGGTTCTTCAAGCTCAAGATAATTTTCACAATGACCAAGCGATCGCAACAAGTCATCCATTGCGGTGCGGTGAGTTCTTGCGTGCTGACGAACGTCCATGGAAGCCAAGTGGAAGCCGAAAACATCCGTCGCGCGAATCAAACGCTCCAATCGTCCGCGAGCCAGTCGCCAGCCCCGGTTATCCAACAAGCTACCGCGAATCAACTCAAGATCGTGTCGAAACGCCTCAACGTTTGCATACGCTCTTCTGGGCGCGGGCGTTCCGGACCAAGCGACGTCGGCCGCCTCGCGAGTCGCACGCAAGCGACGAAACATCATCACCAACTTTTTGCGATACGGCTCGTCATCGAATCGATCGAGCACTTCATACTCCGAAGGATCAAACAGTTCGCGATCCGCAGCAATACTGTCCACCAGTGATTGACTGATATCGGTGCGTGATTCGCTACAGCTTAGTAGTTCGTAGAGCCCATCGATCTCTTTCAAGTACAAAGTCAGCACGAGATTCTGCTGCGCCTTCAACGCTTCGATTGTTGTGTCGATCGTGACAAAAGGATTGCCGTCCCGGTCGCCACCGATCCAAGTGCCGTAACGTAGGAAACTGGGCACATCGAATTCTTCATCCGGCCAAGTTTCCTTAAGAGACTGCTCGAGATCTTCGTAGATGCGAGGTACTAGGTCGAACAGAGTATGCTCGAAAAAGTACAGTCCTGTGTTTCGAACTTCGTCCATCACGGTCGGCCGACGTTGACGAGTCTCCGCCGACTGCCACAGCAATGTGATGTAGTCATGCAACAATTCTCGCAAACGTGCACGTTCTTTCGAGAGCACATTTCCATCGTTGACTTTGGCAATCAGCTCGGTGACTTGACGCAAGATCTCGCGAATCGTCTGGCGCTTTGATTCTGTCGGGTGGGCGGTAAAAACAGGAACGATTTCCATCGTTTGAAAAACGCCCTGCAGCTCCGCAGGGGAAACTCCCTCACGTTTCAAAGTCTCGAGAGCAGCTGCAACGGTTTCGTCCATCGGCTGACCGGATTCGAAAGCTTTCTCGGCTCGCTGATTCAAAATATCGACGCGTTGATGCTCTTCAGCAAGGTTGATCAACTGGAAATAAGTCAAGAATGCTTTTAACGTCGATTCAGACAGATCAAGATTCTCGATCAGCCGAGGCATCAGTTCGGCAAGACGACTTTGTGCCGAATCGTCACCGGACCGCCATTGTTTGGCCAAAGAGCGAATTTCTTCCTCGAGCTCGAACGCCGTTTCGCCTTCCTGGTAGACAATCGTTTCACCCAGCAAATCTCCAAGCAGTCGGATGTTAGAGCTAATGTCGTTTTTCATTGCGTAAGTTCGTAAATGGCCTGCGTTTCAAATGATTCCCACACTCCATAATGTACCGCAGGACTAATCCTATGATGAGGGGGCAGAACCTGTCGCACCTGACAGTTCGCCGCTGGCTTGCTATCCTGAAGCTATGGCAAAAAAGAAACCAACCAAGAAAAAAGCGGCAGCCAAAGATGCCGTTCCGTTCGAAACGTCGCTCGAGGAGCTGCGTCAAATTCTGGGCGATCTGGAGGAAGGCAACTTACCGCTCAGTGAATCGCTGGAAAAGTACGAAGCTGGAATTTCTCATCTGCGCAATTGTCATGTATCACTCAACGAGGCGAAAGCGCGAATCAAGTTGCTAGTTCGCGTGGACAAAGATGGTAAAGCCATCACCAAACCGTACGATCACTCTGCAACGGTCCCGGAGAAATCACCCGAGAATGTATCCGACGATGAAAAAGACTCTCTTCGGGAAGAGCTTGATGATGACACCGAAGAGGATGGTGATTGGGATGGCGGATTGTTTTAGGCGTAGCTTCGGCAGCATTAATACGAGCCCGACGCGCGAGCAAGTGAATCGACACGCTCGGACATTCACTCGCTTGCGTTTCGGGCTTGTATTTGTGCTCTGGTTGCTAACACTGCCAGCATCCACCCTTGCCGACGAACCGGATCAGCAAATTCTCGCCCACTACATGCCATGGTACGAAGCCTCACCAGAAACCGAAAACTGGGGCTGGCACTGGGCGATGAATTACTTCGACCCACAGAAGGTTGGAGCAAATGGCCGCCGCGAAATTGCCAGCCACCACTACCCGTCAATCGGCCCTTACGATTCTGGTGATCCGCACGTGCTCGAATACCACGTCTTGCTGATGAAGCTCAGTGGAATCGATGGAGTCATCATCGACTGGTACGGAACTCGAGACTTCCGCGATTACGCGATGATCGATCGAAACACTCGAGCCCTGATTCCATGGCTTAAAAAGGCCAATCTTAAATTCACGTTTTGCTACGAGGACCAAACGATCAAGCATATGGTTGCGGACAAAGTTCTCGCTGCACCGGAAGACGTTGAGGAATTCGTTGGCGAACTAAACAAACTTGCCGACGAATATTTCTCTGATGATTTATGGGTCAAATCCGGCGACAAACCGGTGCTACTCATCTTTGGCCCGCAACATTTCAGAGCCGATGCGTGGAAGCAAGCTTTGCAGCAATGCAAACGGGCACCCAAAGTCTTCGGCTTGCCGCACGCTGACAAGCATTTCGAACTTGAAGGATCATTTGCTTGGCCACCCGTTCATGATGGTGGAGTCGTCGCGCCTGAAAAGTGGAAACGCTTTCTGACCAACATCTACAAAAATGATTCGAAAGAGATGATCCCAGTTGTGTTCCCGGGCTTCCGCGACATCTATTCGGAGGCCAACGTCCAAAAAAGCCATGGAGTCATTGAAGAACGTGATGGATTAACGTTTGCCGAGTCATTACGAATGGCTCAGGAGACAAAAGCTAAATTCATTCAAATCGCGACGTGGAACGATTTCGGTGAAGGCACGATCATCGAACCGACTCGCGAAAATGGGCTTTGCTTTTTGGAACAGTTGACCGAGAGCGATAAAGACGCCCAGTTCACAAAAGGCGATTTGATTCTTCCATTGCAACTTTATCGTTTGCGAAAATCCAACGCAGCACAGGCTGACGAAGTTGCCAAAGCATTGTTTGCTGGCGACTGCAAACGCGCCCGGAATCTTTTGGCCCAGCCGAGGTAGTTGATGAAGGTCATTGCCTCAACTTCGTTGCAACCAAAAACGGTTGAACCGAAAATTCAGTCGCTACTCGCATCAGTCGATCCGACGTGGCTTCGCGAGATCGTCGAACAAATCTCCAAACCGCGTCAATGGACGGCGCAGCAAGAACAAAACCGAGAGACTGCGAACTTCATCGAAGCTCAACTTCGAAGTTTCGGATACAAGACGTTTCGGCAAAGCGAATACGACAACATCGTGACTGAATTCGATTACAGTCAGCCCGTGACGATCATCGGCGCTCACTACGACAGCGTGCCACAGACTCTCGGAGCCGATGACAACGGCAGCGCCGTCGCAGCAATGCTTGGCTGTGCAAAGGCTGTTGCTGGATTAAATCTGCCAGTTTGCTTTGCGGCGTTCAATCTTGAAGAAGAAGGGCTCGCAGGCAGCAAGTCTTTCGTCAACGACTTCGTCAAACCTGAGAATGTCAGCGTCAAGGTCGCCCACATTTTGGAAATGGTTGGCTACTGCGATCATTCCGACGGATCGCAGAACCTACCGAAGGGCTTACCAGTGAAGCTTGCTCGATCAGCAGGTGACTTTCTGGCAATCGTCGCCAATCGAACTTCAAATCGAATCCTGAAAGAAACGGTGCAATCGGCCACGACTTATGTTGAGGACCTTCCAGTCCTCGGTCTCCAAGTGTTCATGGGCATGGAACGCATCTTCAAAGATCTTCGTCGCTCCGATCACGCTCCGTTTTGGGACGGCGGTTATCCGGCTTTTATGTGGACCGACACTTCCGAATTCCGCAATCCGCACTACCACCAACCAACAGATACGCCTGACACGCTGGACTACGAATTTTTGGCAAAGGTGACCAGACTTTTGATAGCAAACTTAGCCACTGATGAGTTAACGAACTTCTGACACGCGAATTTGAGTGCTATCGCACACTGTCTAATATTTTCATTTTTTAGA
The DNA here is from genome assembly GCA_964582025.1 of uncultured Pirellulaceae bacterium. Lineage (GTDB taxonomy): Bacteria > Planctomycetota > Planctomycetia > Pirellulales > Pirellulaceae > Mariniblastus. The sequence goes on from CAZORS010000009.1 coordinate 43,688, forward strand.
GTAACACCTGCGGCGAATCGAACGTCATAATTTCAACTCAAACCGTTTTCAATTCAAAAGACAATCCAATGAAACAACTTGTAATCATTGTCGCGACGATCGCATTCTTTGGCTCTGCATCAACCGAAGCACAAGCGCAGAGGCTGTTTGGCCGATTATTCCGAAGTCAACCGACAGTCACTCGCAACTACGTGCCGGTCGTACAACGCAGCTATTCGTACCGGCCGAGCACGGCCCGCGTGCCCCAACCAGTGACTGGCTACGGCTCAAATGTGCATCGCAATTTTGTTATTCGGCAGGAGCAGAAGAAGGCCGCCATCACAGGGATTCCGCCAAGGAATCGTGGCAATATTCTATGGGCGCGATAGACGCAATCACTTATTGCACGTTAGACACGAAAGTGGCAACTGCCTCGCATAGTTTCGCCAACCCCACTTCGTCAATCGTGAACGCTGGAGCAAGGTAAACCGTGTCGCGGATCGGCCGAACCCAAACGCCCTGAGCGACGAAGTCGACAACGGCTTTGGAGACATCAATTTCTTTCTTCATTCGAACCGCACCGACGGCTCCCAGACAATTTACGGCCTCAACGTTTTCACTATCGATCAGCGATTCAAGACGCTCCCGAAAAACGGTTTCGATCGCTTCGACTTGCTGCAATCTCGGTTCGACGTCGAACAAGTCCAATGACGCATTCGCTGCCGCACATGCGATTGGATTCCCCATAAACGTTGGGCCATGCATTAGCGCTGCCTCCCAACGATCTGAATGAAACGGTTCGTAAACTTTCGCCGTTGCAATCGTCGCCGCCAAACCAACACTACAACCGGTGAGCCCCTTGCCGACACACATGATGTCGGGGTGGATACCGGCCTGTTGATGGGCAAACATTGTTCCAGTGCGTCCAAAGCCCGTTGCCACTTCGTCGGCGATTAAAAGCACATTGTGCTTCCTGCAAACCCGTTCAATACGACTCAGCGCTGCCGGGGAGTGAAATCGCATTCCGGCGGCCATCTGTATTAGTGGCTCGATGATGACGGCTGCAAGTTGGTCTTTTCGTTCTTCGACGAATGAATCAAACGCCGCTTCCAGCTCGTCGCTATCTGGAATCGGTTGCGGGAATTGCTTCAGCAAGAAACCTTTGAAGTTAGCGTGCATACTATCATCAGGATCGCAGACGCTCATCGCCCCCGTTGTATCACCGTGATACGCGTTTTGGAAACTGATGAACTTGTTGCGACGCGTCTTCCCCGTCGGTGAAAGATTCGCCCAATGTTGCATCGCCATCTTCATCGCGACTTCAACAGCCACCGAACCGGAGTCGCTCAAGAAGACTCGATTGCCATCGCACTCGAGGCACGACGCCAACCGGTCCGCCAAACGAACTGCTTGATCGTGAACGATGCCGCCCAACATCACGTGAGGCATCTTTTTCACTTGGTCGATCATCGCTTCGACGATTTTCGGATGGTTGTATCCATGACACGCCGTCCACCACGAAGAAATTCCATCGATCAGTTCACGGCCATCCTTCAACCGCAGCAAAACGCCGTCCGTCGATTCGACCTCAATCGGCGGGGATGCCGTTTTCATCTGGCAATAGGGCATCCAAAGGGAATTGGAGGTCGGAAGTCGGAGGTCGGAATTCATGCAGACTTGTATGGCGTTAAACTGAAACTGGCCTGATAATATTAGAGTACATGTAAGTTGTCATGTCGTTCCCCAATTCCCATTCCGACCTCCGACCTCCCATTCCAAATTGTTAAAAGCCTGCCATTGCTGTGGCTTGATCCACGAAATTCCTCCGCTTGATTCTGAGCAATCCGCCGTCTGCACGCGCTGTGGGAGCCACTTTACTGAACCTGCGAACAAAGAGATCTCCGCCAGTCGAACGGCGGCCGCCGCAATCGGAGCATTCATCCTGTTTTGGCCCGCGATCCTGATGCCCATCCTACGGATCGATCAACTCGGGCTGACGCACCAAAGTAGTATCCTTGGCGGAACGATCGAACTTTTCCAACATGGCAGCTGGTTTGTCGGCGCCGTCGTCCTGCTGTTCTCCGTCATCTTTCCACTGACGAAAATTGTCTTGCTGATTGAGCTCAGTTGGCTCGAAATCTTGCATCGAAAGCACAAGGCGTTTACGTTGCGAATGATGGAGCACCTAGGGAAATGGAGCATGATGGACGTCATGTTGCTCGCCTTTTTGGTGATGCTGGTGAAGCTCGGCGACATGGTCGAATTCCATTTCGGTCCGGCGATTATTGCGTTTACTTTTTGCGTCGCGATGAGCATGTTGGCATCGCTAAGTTTTGATCCACATGCGATCTGGGAAGAATAAAACATGAACACCCCGCCTGTCGCAGAAATTCGACCGCGCACTTCAGCCGCTCACAAACTTTTCGGCGGATCAAGGCTGTGGTTTCTTACGTTGCTGTGCCTCTTGATCGCCGCCGGCTTGCTTTGGTGGTCAACGCCGCAAAAGGGAACCATCATTCACATTCAGTTTCCTGAAGGTCACGGTCTTAAGCCGGAAGACACCGTGCGCTACCGTGGCATCGAAGTCGGTACGGTCGAGTCGGTTCATCTCGATGATTCGCTCGACGGAGTAGAAGTCGAAGTTTTGCTCAAGCCGTCCGCGTCGCAACTCGCAAAAGAAGGAACTCGATTCTGGATCGTTCGTCCCGAGCTTAGTTTGACTCGAATCTCCGGTCTGGAAACGGCGATCGGCCACAAGTACATCGGCGTCTCTCCCAACCCCAACTCGGAAGATGCGAGCCTTCGATCAGAGTACAAATTCCAAGGACTTGCCGACGTACCTGTCGACACGCTTTCAGATTCCGGCATTGAACTTATCCTCCGCGGCGACAAGCGTTACAGCGTTAGCAAAGGTTCCGCTGTCACATTTCGCGGTGTCGACGTAGGTACTGTCCTAGACGTTGCTCTTTCGCAGGAAGCTCGTCACGTTGACGTTCGCGTGCGAATCTTTGACCAACACGCTTCTTTGCTGACCTCACAGTCGAAGTTCTGGGTGAGTGCTGGCCTTGATTTCGATTTCAAGTTCGGCCTTAACGGTGGCGGATTTGATTTGGACACCGAATCGTTGGAAACGCTTGCCCGCGGCGGAGTTTCAATGATCACGACAGGGCAGGGCACTGAAGTTTCGCCGGGCGACGTCTTCACATTGCACGCGGCAGCCGATGACGACTGGTACAAGAGTGCAGCGAATTTCCAAGCGACGGACGTTGCGCTACGGGGCGCGGTTCCATTTAAGGCGTCTTGGAGTTCGCGTGGATTATTTGGCCGCAAAGAAAAAGTGGCTCAGTTCAACGGGATCGCCATAATAAAAGATGGCGTAGAACAGGTTGTTGCACCGGCGCAGCTTCTTGAAAAAGCGGACGTAGACGAATCGTTCAAGCTATCCGTTAGCGGAACCGAACTTGACAGAACTGTCTTCACATCCGAAAGCGACATGGGCAGCACGCGTACTCGGTCGCTCAAAATCGAAGGAAGTTTCGATCCGTTCGCGATGCCTGAAGATGGTGTCTCGCTGGAAGAACCGATCGACTGTTTGGCTGTTAGACGATCCAGTGATCAAAACATCAGCTTTCACGTAGCTATCCGCGGCGACCTGATTAAGCCAAATACAGAACAACCTGAACTGTGGGATGTGATCGATTTCAATGGCGACCCGAACGTTTGGCACGGCTCTCCTGTCGTGACGGCCAACGACGGAAAACTGATCGGCATGCTGCTGATCTATGGGCGAAAGACACATATTCTTCCGATGCGATTCGAAGAACAGAATCAGGGCACGGGCGAGTAAACCACAAAGATCAAGCCTCTCGATCTCTATCGCTTGTGTTGAAACAACAACAAGTCCGCGGCCAGCGTGACTTCCATTTGATCGACGCCTTTGAGCCGTGCATTCTGAGCATTCCGCACGGCTCGATACGTCATCGCAAGTGCATCTGCGATCTCTTCGGAGTCCAAAGAAACTTCCTGAATCCATTTCTTGTGCGTCGACAGCTCTAAGCCAACGGCATTCATTTCTTCGACAACCAACTCCCAGCGACTGCGACGACGCCCGACCTGTTGCACTTGTTCGCGAAGCTGGATTAAGTCCTCTTCGCCCGGAATTGCAACGATGCAACTGCCGTCTACGGAAAGCACACGGCTGATTTCACTCACTGGTCGACGGCCAAACAATGAGACGACTCTGTGTACACTCGCATCGGCAACCGGCAAACCACGATCTGCGTTTGCCAAAACCCATGTTGCCTCTGGCCAATTTCGAGCAGCAAGCTTGATCGCTCGACGCGACAAATCGATGCCACAGTAACTAGAAGCGTTCTCAGGAAACAATGCTGGACCAAATGAGCCCTCTCCGCAGCCAAGATCCAATATCGAGTTTTGGCTAGACTTATTTTCGACTGACGTCCATTCTTGTAACGCTTCAACCAATCCAAACGCATGTCCACGCTTGAGCCAACGATGTCGCGCGACCACCGCATCGTCCGAATCGCCGGGATTCGCTGACTTCTTATCCTGCGGTTGGGTCAGATTCCAATACCCTTCTCTAGCCTGATCAAAGCTGTGACCACTCGCGCAGCGCATTGACTTTTCTTGCCGCTGAAGCGATTCGGAGCATCCGCGAACAGTGCAACGAAGTTCGATCATGCAATTTTTCCAATGGAACCCGGATCGGCACCTTAACATCCCGAGGCATCGGTTGACCGTACGTCAAATGCACCGGTTTCGTTTGCGGACCAGACCAATGCAGAAGAAAGCAAACAGTGCGCCGACAGAAGGCTCGGGCACTTGAGAAACTGCTTCGACCATCAACTCATAGGTCCCGGTCCCACCCGCGCCAAAAATGGTTTCGTCTAAAATATCTAAATCCGGTGTCAACCAATTGCCGTCAATCATGCCGCCCCCTGGCGCTATGTCTGCAAAAGAAAATGTCGTGGTTCCGTTGGCAACCGTCGTCACTTCGAATGACCCTAGAAAGACCTCCGTACCCATCGGAACAGGATTGCTGAACGCAGCTGATTCCCAATCGAATGAATCAGCGTCAAACTGATTCGTAGTCTCGAATTCAAAAACTGGACTCAGTGTGGCATTGGTGATACTGGCTGACGTCGTCGAAGGCGTCGACGCGGCTAGCCCAAGACTGAAAAGTCCTGAGTCGGTAAGCTCTGTGTTGATGCCGTCTTGGCCAAGAAAAACATCAATTGAAATCGAGTCGCCGGTCGTGACAACGTAAGAGTCAGAAAACGTGGCACCGCCGTCGTCTGAGAAAAGAGCGAAGAGATCGGCCTCGGCAGTCTCAACCAAACAGAACGTGAGTGCCAGCATCATTAGCCAGCTACGATTCAATGCAAACATATCTTCTCTTCTCCATGTTGTCTCAATGAGAAGCTTCGACCATTTCCTCTGTGTTTCGACACGGGTTTTTTCTTCTGCCCTTTACTTGTGCGGATTTTGGCCCCTTTTGCTTGCAAATTGCCCGCTTTATTCAGCCATTTGGGCCCAAGAATAACCGCGAACCAGAATCCAATCTGGCGGTCTTGAGCCATACCGATCGTGCTGCGAATGCAGTTGTGCGACCGGTGCGCAAGGTGGCATAGGCTTCCAGCCTGTGGTTTGCGTGCACGAAGGCTGGGAGCCTATGCCACCAAACTTTTCGGAAGTGTATCAACATCACGATGCAAATCAGGAACCGTCCGGCGCCTGGCAAGCGAACGTCGATTCCGCAACGTGATGTTTTTATAGCTTGTTCCCGGTGGCACCTTCGCCACCACATTTTTTTAAACTCTTTGAAAGGAGAAATAATGGCCAAGGAAATCAAGCGTAACGTTGTCAACAATGGCAACACAAAACTGAACGTCAATGTGGGCACGATCGGTCACATTGATCACGGCAAGACAACTTTGACGGCCGCACTTTTGCGTGTGCAGTCCGAAAAGGGGCTCGCCAACTACAAACCGTATGACCAAATCGCAAAAGGAGGCATCGTCCGTGACAAATCGAAAACCGTTACGATCACTGCGGCTCACGTCGAGTACGAAACGGCTGCGCGAACGTATGCCCATATCGACTGCCCCGGTCACGCGGACTACATCAAGAACATGATCACCGGTGCGGCTCAGATGGACGGAGCGATCCTCCTGACTTCTGCCGCCGACGGACCTCAGCCTCAAACTCGCGAGCACATTTTGCTGGCGCGCCAGGTTGGAGTTCCGCACCTGGTTGTGTTTCTCAACAAGTGCGATTTGGTCGACGATCCCGAGTTGATCGAATTGGTAGAATTGGAGATTCGTGATTTGCTGACGCAGTACGGGTTTGACGAAAGTCAAGTTCCGTTCATTCGCGGCAGCGCCATGTTGGCTCACGACAATCCGACAGACGCCGATTCGATTCGTTGCATTGAGGAACTTCTCGATGCACTCGACAGTTCGATTCCTGATCCTCAGCGTGACATGGAAAAGCCATTCAATATGCCGATCGAGAATGTTTTCATGATCGAAGGCCGAGGCACCGTTGTCACGGGAAAGATCGAAGCGGGCAAAGTGCGTACTGGTGATCGCGTCGACATTGTTGGCAAGGACAGCGACATCATTTCGTCAACAGTGACTCAGGTCGAAACGTTCGGCCGAATCCTAGACGAAGGTATCGCTGGTCAGAACGTTGCGTGCTTGCTTCGCGGAATCCAACGTGAGGAAGTTCAGCGCGGGCAGGTTTTGGCTGCTGTGGGATCCGTTGTTCCACACAGCAACATCGAAACCGAAGTCTACGTGCTGAATCGCGCAGAAGGCGGACGTCACACTCCGTTTGGCAGCGGCTACCAGCCTCAGTTTTTCTTCGGCACGACCAACGTCACCGGTCGCGTCGAGATTCTGGATGCTGACATGGCGATGCCTGGTGACGGAGTTCGTTTGTCCGTGAGCTTCATGCGGCCAGTGGCTTGCGAAAAAGGTTCACGCTTCGCAATCCGCGAAGGAAACCGGACCGTCGGGTCTGGTGTTGTCACCAAGGTGATTGACTGATCTTCCATCGGAAGGTTTTCGACAATCGCCCTTCGGTCGGCGGTTGTCGAAAGGCTTCCGCCGACTTTTTTAGGCTAATGCAAGCTGCCGTGGCCGAATGAGCTTTCGCCGGCGGCTATTCACTCGCTTGCGCTTCGGGCTTGTATTGGCGGATAGGCAAGCATTTAGCATTAGTTATTCA
>CAZORS010000010.1:0-8287 GCA_964582025.1 uncultured Pirellulaceae bacterium
GCAGAAAAAAAATCTGAGGCGGACAAGCCAGCTGAACAGAATGCGGTTGCTGAAAAAACGGAACCCGAAACCAAGCCGAAAACGGGCGCGGAAGAATCCGCGACCGAAACCAAATCAGAAAGTCCAACTCCCGATTCGGCAGCCAATATTGAAGCCAAGCCTGCCGGCACTGAATCCAAACCTGTCGCTGCTGCCAAACCAAAGGCGAAAAAGAAAAAGAAGAAAAAGAAGCCTGTTGACGACCCTTACAAGGACTATCACAACTTCAAACAACCAGTGAAAAAGTTTCCCTTTCATCGCACGTTATCGATCAATCGCGGTGAACGAGCAAAGAAACTAAAAGTCAAAATCGAATGTGACGAAAAGAAAGTCCTCGAGCTCGCGACCAAGAAACTGGTTGCTGAGGACCACCCATTTGCTAACTATTTGAAGACTTGCGTACAGGATGCACTTTCACGAATGGTGTTGCCGTCGTTGGAACGGGAAATTCGCCGTGAGATGACCGAAGCCGCGGAACAGCACGCGGTGGAGGTTTTTGCCAATAACTTGCGAAATCTCTTGCTGCAGCCACCGACTCGAAACCGCCGCGTGATGGCGATTGATCCCGGTTACAAACGCGGTTGCTCGGTTGCGATCATCGAAAGGAATGGCGACCTGTTGCATTCGGACCACGTGTTCGTTGTCGGCAACCAAACGCGTCGCGACGAAAGCAAAAAGAAAGTTGCTGAACTGGCGAAGCAGTACGAAATCGATTTGATCGCCATCGGAAACGGGGCTGCATGTCGCGAAGCTGAGCAGATGGTGTCAGACTGCATCGCAGCACATTTTGCCGACCATCCTGCAATGCGGTACGTGATGGTGAACGAAGCCGGGGCGAGCGTTTATTCAACCAGCGAAGTTGGCCGCGAGGAGCTACCTGATTTGACGCCCGCGATTCGAAGTGCCGTTTCCATCGGCCGTCGATTGCAAGACCCGATGTCTGAGCTGGTGAAGATTAGCCCCGCCAATATCGGTGTCGGCATGTATCAACATGACGTCAAGGCGAAGCATCTGAGCGAGTCGCTGGATGAAGTCGTGCACTTTTGCGTGAATCGCGTCGGGGTCGATGTGAATACGGCCAGCCCTTCATTACTGGCGTATGTGAGTGGACTCAACGCGTTGACTGCGAGACGGCTGGTTGAGTATCGCAAAGAAAAAGGTGGATTCAAAAATCGTCAAGAGCTCAAAGAAGTCAGTGGCTTTGGCGACGCAACGTTTATTCAGGCGGCTGGATTCTTGAGGATTTCGGGCGGCGATAGCCCTTTGGATTCAACTTCGATTCATCCCGAAAGTTATCCGATCGCGGAGCAGATCATTCAACGTGTCGATGCGACCGCGGATGAGCTGTTTCCTAAAATCGTACGCAACCATAAACAGGTACAGATTGCGTCCGCCGTTTCTACTGCGGTACCTGAGGAAAATGCCGAACTCGTTGCTGCAACGCAACCTCAGCCGTCAAAGGAAACGTCTCCCGCGACCGATCCATCCACAACTTCACCGTCGACTCCGGATGCTGAGGCAACTTCAACTCCACCTGAATCACCGACAGTGCCAGCCGAAGAGGTTGCTGCAGCGGCGACAGAAGCTACGCCGCCCGCACCTGTTGCTCCTGCCAAACCAGCTTCGACAAAGCCGTCACCGGAAGTGGTGGCTGCAAGGAAGAAGCGACGTGAGATCGTCGAGAAAATTTCGGCTCTCGATTTCGAAGTGCTCGCAAAGGAGATCTCGGCAGGCAAACTTTTGCTGACCGACATTGTTCGCACGATGAAACGCCCAGATTGGGATCCTCGCGAAAAAGTTCGCAAGCCCGTCTTTCGTCGCGGCATGATCAAGACCGACGACCTAAAGCCAGGAATGCAGTTGGAGGCTCAGGTTGTCAACGTGGTCGATTTCGGTGTTTTTGTCGATATCGGGCTGGGCGAAAGTTGCCTTGTTCACGTTAGTCAGCTTTCGAATCGATTCATTCGTGATCCTCAAGTCATGTACGCGATTGGTGATGTGATCCACACTTGGATTTCAGAAATTGAACCGAAGAAGCGTCGTGTTAAGTTGACAGCGATTCGACCCGGCACCGAACGATCGCGTGCTCCTCGGAAACGCAGATCTGAAAACAGCGGTGCAAGGAAAAGTGGTGGTGCACCAACTCGGTCGGGTGCCAAGCCATCTCATAGCCGTAACCAACGAGGAAAACCTGCCACCAAGAAATCGTGGAAGCCAAAACCTCGCAAGCCGAAGCCAGTCACGCCGATCACCGACGAGATGCTCAAAGGTGATAAGCCGATGACTTCGTTCTCTGATTTGATGCAGTTTGTAAAAAAGAAGCCGGAAGAAAACAAAGACAAGTAGTCGGATTACATGGATTTCGAAGATCAACTTGAAAAAGCCATCCAGCGTGGCCAACAACGAAACGTCAAACGTGAGCAAGATCGCAAGAAAGAATCGCTTGATGCCGACCAGATCAAGCGGCGGCACAACGAATTTCGTTTGCATCTTTCTGACTACATCGAAAAATCGATGAAGAGTCTGGCCGATCGGTTTCCTGGATTCGAATATGAAATCATCTACGGTGGCAAGGGTTGGGGCGGAGCGATTCATCGCCAAGATCTAACACGAGGTCCCGATGGTCGTGCTGGTTCTTTCTTTTCAAGACTCGAACTGACGATCCGTGCAATCAACAGCTACAACGTTGTGAATATTGCAGGCAAAGGAACAATTGCTGACAAAGAGCTCTTTAGCTGGAATCATTTCGAAGATATCGATGAGGCAACGTTCGAAGGTTTTGAGCAGAAGCTCAACGACTGGATGATCCAGTTTGCCGAACAATTCGCCGCAAGGTAAATCCATGAAACGACTTTCGCTTTGCATCGCTTTTCTCGTTCTGTTGGCGTTCACCGCGCCGGCCCAAGCCGATGAACTTGATATCTGGTTCGGCACCGGTGGTAACAATGCCGATCAACCAAACGGCATCTATCACTCAGTTTTCAACACCGAATCGGGTGACATCTCCAAAGGTAGTCTGGCGTTGAAGCTAAAGAACGCAGGTTGGATCACCTGGCATCCGACGCTGCCGATCATCTACTCAACGGCCAATGTTGACGGTAAGCCTTCGATTTGCTCAATCAAAGTTGCCGAAGACAAAACGCTTGCGATTGCACAGACAAAGCCGATCAACGATGGCTCTTGTTTTGTCACCACGGACCGAACTGGTTCGGTGCTGATCAGTGCGCAGTACGGTGGTGGAACGGTCGTGAGCATCCCAATCGGTGAAGACGGAATGCTTGGTGACCAGATTCAAGAAATCAAACATAAGGGCGGTTCCCGAGTTGTTCCGGGGCGCCAAAAGAGTCCGCATCCTCACTATGCCGAGATCAGCCCGGACAACAAATTCGTCTTCGTTCCGGATCTTGGGTTGGATCAATTGGTGGTCTACAAATTGGATCTTGAATCTCAAAAGTTAGTGCCGACAGACAAACCGGTTGACGCTGTAGCGGGCGGCGGTGCCCGGCACATGAAAATCCTCGACGCAACGGATACTGAAGATCGAAAGTTTGCTTTTGTCGTTAACGAACTTGCGATGTCGCTTAGTTGTTTCGTTGTCAACGATGACGGTACGATGAAAATGATGGGAACCGAACCGACGCTTTCCGAAGATCAGAGAAACGAAAACGATTTCAACAGTGGTTCGGAAGTACGAATTCACCCCAATGGAAAATTCATCTACAGCGCCAACCGCGGTCACGATTCAATTTCCGTTTTCCATTTCGGGACGCGAAGTTTTCTGTTCAAGAGAAAGCAGACCGCTGCGATTCACGGTGCCTTTCCTCGGAATTTTAATCTGACGCCTGATGGGAAATGGCTGCTGGCAGCAGGAGCACATTCGAATTCAGTTTCTGTTTTCGCGATCGATCAGAAAGACGGCACGTTGACGTATCATCGAAAATCAGCGTTCGTGCCCGGACCAATCTGCGTTTCGATTCGCTAATGAATGGACTTCAGAAACTGCTCCAACGCAATAGAAGCTGACTCTGTTTGGCGATCTGCTCGACTTGAACTTTCGAGCCGATGTTGTGTCGCTTTCGGCTGGTGCAATTCATAAAAGGCGCGGTCAGCAACCGATACGTATACAATCCCGTCGATCTCGGCGTCAACGTTCGGCCCAAGGTGGCCGGTAATCGCAACTGAATAGTCTGCCTCTGGCGTCCGAGTGAGAATTCTCTTTGCCATTTGAATCGTTGTAATCTCGGATTCGGCGGTGTGCTGTGCCAAATCTTCCTTGGTAATCGAAAGCCATTCCGTCTTCGTGTTCTCGCGATAGGTCACAGCTGAGCCGCAAAAATTCTCGGAGATTCCTGGAATCGCGGTCATCGCAGCTGCCATTTTTCCACCCGTGCAACTTTCTGCGAAAACACACTTCTTGTTGGTAGCTCTAAGGAAAAGTGCGACCTGAGTGGCAAAGCGATCGAGGCGATCGTCGAGGCTTTCCGAATCGGACATCAAAATCTCTATCTGCTGGAGCTGAAGAATCGCGCATGAGCCGACAGGAACGTCTCGATCAATTGGGAAGGAGCAACCTCTCCACCGTGCCTGAATCTGATTCGATCGGCCTCAACGTGAATCGATTCTTTGCGACCTCGAAAATCGATCCGACACCATGAGGCATCTTTCTCGTAGTCAACTTTGACCGAATCGTCGTCACAATCTTCGACTTGATCGATCACATCCTCAACATCGATGGGCTCCTGAAGAACCAATTCGAGGATGTTAAACTGTTTGCCAAATGTCGTTTCGAACGCCGCACACGTAACCGTTTCCGCTTCTGAAATCTTTGAAATGGCTCTTCGCCAAAGTACGTTTGCGGACTCACCGTCGATCGTGGATATCGAGACTTCGTAGGTGAATCCGGGCGTGGTAACTTCGCCGAAGTTGCCGATCGGATCCGTTGCCGACAGTTCTTTTCGTTTGAGCCCAAATTCGGATTTCAATTTCGCGAATGTGTCGTCTAGGTCTTCGTTTAGGTCGCTTTGCGCTATGTCAGCGAGAAACTCATCGGAGACAGTGCTGCCTTTGTCCGGCATGCGGAAATGCTTGCGGAAACCACTCAACGTTTTCACGCCTACTTTTCGTTCGCATAATAATCTGATTTCTGATTCGTTGATCATCGCTTTTTTTGTTGAATATCTATTCGTTTGACTTGCCATTATGGCGAATCGGCCGCGGACGCAAAGTGGCGACAAAACCGCCAATACTTCTCGTTGCGACGTGCAATTTGCGGGCAATAGCTCAATTGTGCCGGCCTCTGTTGCAATCGTTATCGCGAACTAAGACTAAAGCTTTGCTAGCTAGAACAAGAAGCGCCATCGGTTCGTCGATGGTTTGGAATTCGCTGGATTGGTGGAAAACCCTTAATTGTAGAGAAAACCAGCGCATTGAGCATTATTTCTGATGGCGAACAGGCTCTGAAAGTTCGATCTTCCTAAGAACACAGGCTAGTGAACGTGCTGGTAGCCCGCCCGCGATGTGGTCGGCCTCGCCAAACTACCTAAATGCACCAGATCAAGTCGAATTCAAGCTGAGCTCACAAGTCCTTGTGAGATAACGGTTGAGGCAGAATATGAACGAACTGGATAGCCCAATTCCTTACGTACCCTATTTGTGTTTGAAGACTGCCGATAGCGTTCGATATTTCCAATTGGATCCCGATTCCAACGCGCTTGTTGGCGTTGGTGGTCATTGCAAAATTCGGTTGGCTGGTGACGACATTCGTTCGTTGCATTGCATTCTCGCAATGAAGGAAGATGGTCTGATCGAGGTGCGTGATTGGAATACTGGCAGCACGTATCTTAACGGGACTGCGATTTCCAAACCTACGATGATGGCTGAAGACGATCTTCTGCGAATCGGCGAATACGAAATTACCGCGGTGCTCTGCGATGACGGCCGCAGACCAAATGTTGCGGCTAAAAATCGCTTGCAGTCGAGTAAATCGACTGATGAGGAGGAGCAGTTTCCTGACTTCTGGACTCGTAAAGAGCGGCCATTGAAATCTGACCTGAGCGCGGAAACAAGCAAACAGGTTGCCGAAGAAGATCCATCGACTGCGTCCGAGCCGGTTGTGGATGAGCAGAGTGTCGGCGAAGAGTTGACAATTCCATCCACGGACGAAAAGCCTGCTGTGGAAGAGCCAGCGTTGGAAACGGAATCAACCGTTGAAGTTTCAGTCGATGCTGAAGAGTTGAAAAATTTGCGATTGGAAGTCGCTCAGCTCAAATCTGAACTGGCGCGGAAGGATCCGAGTTCGGAAACCGATTCCGAATTTCTCAGTCGTGCACAATCAGAACAGATGGTGTCGCAGCTGCAAGAGATGTTGGCTGAGCTAAAGAATTCAGATGTCCGCAGTCGTGAGTTGAAGGAGTTGCTTCACGCTGCTGAACAAACGAACCATGATGAGCAACAGGAACGAAAGAAAATCGAAAATTGGATGTCTGAACTGGAGAGTCGTGTCGACCAACGTGAAACGGAAGCGAGAACGGAAGTTCACCAGCTGAAGACGCTCTTGCAGGAAGCTCGAGAGACCCAACGGAAATCAAACGAGTGCATGCGGGGTGTGATTTCAATAAAAACTGGTTCGGGCGAACCGATCCCAGCAGAACTGGCTTATGATCTGAGCAAGCAGATTGAATCATTGCAGTCGCAGTTAGCAGCCGCCCACGATGAAAAGGAAAGACTGCGCCAGCAATTTTTGCAGCGAGACGCAGAGCTGGCGACCGAGAGTGTGGCCCAGCGAAAACTGGCGGAGATGCAACTGGTCGTGTCTCGGGAACGTGCTGAAATTTCCCGCCAGAAGGCCGAACTCGCGTATCTCAAAGCTGATGCGGATCAAAGAAATGTTGCCGAATCGACTCGAACGCCCGCCTCTGCGGGGCACGATCGGGTCAATGCGATGGATGTGCATTCGAGAGAACTGAACGATGAGCATCCGTTCGTCGACGCACCGCAAAGCGGCCCTGAAGTGCTGCAAGAGGAGCCCAGCTCGAGCAAAAATCAAGGCGCCGGAATAGCAAGTCGAATTACGAGCTTACTGCAGCGTGTCTGTGCCGAGTAGCGACTCTTATCGGGCCACTTCTCACTTCTGAGCCGATCATTCGTTGTCGGGTATAATCGTGCTAGGGTAGTCCAGCGCCTTCGATCTATCGTCCGATCGCCGTAGTTCTTTTTGCATCGCTCAAACCGCCGATCTGTCTTCTCTCAATTCAGTTGCCGACATTTATGTTTCGTCGTATTTGGAATCTGATCGTGACCACTTTCGTGATTTGGGAGCGAGCCAAGTCGTCTCGGATGTCGGCAGCGATGACTTACTACACGATGCTGTCGTTGGCACCACTGTTGATGATTGCCATTGCCATTGCCGGTTTCGTCTACGAGGGCCAGATCGCGGAAAGCGAAATCATTGAACAGGTCAGTGTCGTAACGACGCCAGAAATTGCTCAGACCGTCGCCGGACTGATCAAGAACGCGACGTCTCCCGGTTCGGGATTATTGGCCAGTACGCTCAGTTTGGTCGTGCTGTTCTATGGAGCCTCTGGCGTTTTTTCACAGCTTTACGATACGTTTAACGATATTTGGCAAGTTCCATTTGAAGAGCGTACCGGATTTCTACACTCAATCCAAAAACGTTTGATTGGTGTTGGGATGGTTTTAACGGCGGGCGTGTTGTTGATCGCGACGTTGGGAGTTGGGTCTGCGATTGCGTATCTGAACCAGCTGGTGGACGATTTTCCTCGCATCGTCGGGTGGTTAAATTTAGCCGACCGAAGTCTTTCGTACTTCTTGATGCCGTTTGTCTTCGCCATGATCTTCTGGTTTGTGCCCGCGGCCAAGGTTCAATGGAGAGACGTTTGGCCGGCTGCAGTGCTGACGGCTTTGATGGTCGCTGCCAGTCGATATTTGACAGACTTGTACTTGCAGTTTTCCACGACCAGTGAAGTTTACGGTGCCGCCGGTTCACTGGTTGTCCTTTTGGTCTGGGTATATATGACCGGACTGGTTGTGTTTTTCGGAGCTTCGTTTAGCCACGCTTGGTCACAGACGTTTGGGTCGCGTTCCGATATGGCTCCAATAGACGAACCGAATGAAGTGCTCGCAGATTCAGCGGAAGTGAGTCCTGAGCGGGTGGGTTCCTTGGAAGCGGTGCTAACGCGGGTCGCCGGACGGGGCACGAAGGAAGAATAGACCTTGAATTGCATAACTC
>CAZORS010000010.1:8387-13576 GCA_964582025.1 uncultured Pirellulaceae bacterium
CATAACTCACGCGTCGAGCTATGATTTCGGCTTGATGCAAAATTTCACAAGCGATCGACCTCTACTTGGACGCGTCGCGTTTCTTGTTCTCTTGATCTTCCTTCCACCCCACGGCTCGCTGATAGGACACCAGTTTCTTCTCGGGGATGTCTACGAAATGCGGAACATGGATCGACATGCAATGCAGCGCGCCCTGAAGCTTCGCCATGGAAGTAATGTCGACGGTCGTAACGCGATGATCAGGAAATGTTTTCCGGTAGACGTTGATGGCTTCCCGCATTGTCGTCCGATCATCGGTTCGCATCACTGGCATCATGATCAGTTTGTTGGCGATGATCGCATTGGTGTAAGGACTCCATGAGGTGCCGCGTCGAACAGGAATCGGGATGCGGTGAACCGTTAGCGGCTTTCCGTCGATCTTGATTCGCTGAAGTCGTTGAGCGTTATAGTCGAGGACTCGTGCGTTGAGCGGATCCAGCCGTGGATTGAGCTTTGCAACCAAGACTTCGGTACTGTTGACGAACGAGGCAAACATGTCGACGTGTTTTGTTTGTTCGTTGCGCAGAGGCTCAAGCACTTCTATGTGTTTCAGGTTCGTGTAGGTCTTGAATTGGCGAATCACGAACTCGCGTTGTTCTTTTTCGATGTCCACGCCCGGGCGTCGTTTGAAAGTGACTTTGTTGTCGTCATAAACCCGAGTTGTTGTTAGTGCCAGTCCACCTCCGTTGCACAACAGGTTTCCGCCCTGAATCGTCCATGGGACTGAGTTGTGTTCAGCCGACGTTAGCTTGGCCCACTCGCGAGGGAAGTGATCATCGGTCGGACGCTGACCGTTATAGAAAAAGTCAATCGACATCACGCCTTTGTCTTCTTGTTCGGCCAGCACAGGACCAAAGTCACGCAACCAGACGGTATCGAGTTTCAAATGCATGAAACGAACATGCTCCAGCTTCTGCGTGGATTTTTGCAATACCTTCAAAGCTTCGAGAACTTGAGTCGTATCGTTGAACAGAACGATCAGCGGAACATGGTTCTCCGTGAGCTCGGCGATTCGTTTGAAAACACTCGCGTGCTGAGGCAAAAGTTCACTAATGCTAATCAGGATCGCATTCTGTTTTTCAAACTCTCCGGCAATCCGCGGCCATTGACTTTTGGGGTCAAACTTCGGCGGTGGATTGGTCTTGGGCCGGTTGTAGAGACGTTGGGCTTCTTCAGGCGTTACCGCTTCCTTGGACAATCCGTCCTTATCCGTTTTGGATGATTCGACTGACTTGGCAGCGTAGTTCATCCCCGGACGAATGTAGAGCTGTCCGTTTGCATCGCCAATCTGGCCACAAGCAAACAGCGCAAAAGCTGCTGTCAAGGCAACGTAAAGTCGGCGAGAAAATACATGGTTGTTAGACACCAGCGTCATCAATGCATATCTTCCGAGCGGAAGTAGTAGTGGGAAAGATGCAAAGTTAATCATCGAATTGTGATAATTCATTCAATGAATGATAGGGGGTGGCTACGACTTGAGCGGTTTTTTACGTCGGCGTTTCCGTTTCTTTTTCGGAGCCTCATCGGACGATTTGCCAACCTCTTCCTGTTCGTCTCCGTCCTTCTTTTTATCGGTTTGCCCACCTTCGGTCTCCAGCCAAGCCGCAATCCGCTGCTTTTGATCTTTCGAAGGATTAGACCGCCAGCTGATCGCCCAATCTTCCGTTTTACGGGCTTCAAGAGTCACCGTTTCCGAGAAAAGCAGATCGTCGCGAGAAATTAGAAGCTCAATTTGATCCCCAATTTCATATTGGCGTAGTCGATCCGAAAACGACCCTGACAGGCGAAAGCCATTGATGGCCACCACTTCATCGCCGGACACCATTCCCAGTCGCCAAGCTTGTGAATCCGGAGTGACTCGAGAGATTCGGCTGCCAGAAAAAGATGCTCCGATGGTCGCGGGTGCCGATCGAGAAACTTTCTTGGCTTTCTTTTCTTCGTCCATTTTAGCGGAAGCCTTTGGAATGTTGATTCCCATGAACTTGAGGCTCGAATCGAATTCCAGCTCGTTCGTCGAATCGATTGCGTTTTCAAACCAATCGTCCAGATTCTCGCCGGCAACTTGACCTGCGACGCGACGAAACTGTTCGGAAGTAAATCCTTTCTTCGAATACTTGCTGAACATCTTTCGCATTACATCGTCCAGTGATTTTTCATTGTCGGTCAAAGAGCGAATCTTCATGTCCAATAAAAACGCTGCGACAGCTCCCTTGGCGTAGTAACTGATTCGCGTGTTTCGTGAGTTTTCGTCCGGACGGTAAAATTTGATCCAAGTGTCGAAGGAACTGTCGCGCAAAGACTGATACTTTCGCCCTACAGTTCGTTGGACCGATTCGATCTCACTGCTGACGCCCGACATGAATCTACTTTTGGATAGCAACCCTGCTCTGACCAATGCCAAGTCCTGGTAATAGCTTGTGATACCTTCGGCGATCCACAAACCGTCGGTGTAGATCTCGTTCTCATAGTCATATTTTATCAGCGGCTTCGGACGCAAGCGGCGGACATTCCAAGTGTGAAAGAATTCGTGACTGCAAAGGCTTAGCCAACTTGCATATCGACTTTTGTCGCGAAATGACCAGCGACTAGAAATCACCAGGGTGCTGTTGTCGTGTTCGAGTCCTCCGCCTCCGCCGCTAAGGACGTTTAGGAAGAGGTAACGATCGTAAGGAACGCTGCCCCACATTTTCTGATGAGCGGCAACGATTTTCTTCAAGTCCGAAGCTGCTTTAGTTCCGTCCCACATTCCCTGTTCGCCGATGTTGACCAACTGGTGTGGAACTGCGCCGACATCAAACGGGTAGACTTGGAGGTTGCCGGCAACGATTGGACTGTCGACCAATTCGTCAAAATTTTCGGCGGTATAAACGTGTGGATCATCGCCAGCGATTAGGCTGGTCGCAGAGCGCTTCCATTCTTGAGGTAACTCAAGTGTAACGACGTGTTCTTGGTCAAGCCGATCGGGAACTGTGATGAATGTCGGAGCACCATTGAGAACGGCATAGTCGTGGTTGACGAAGTTGGTGCGAACAGACTCTTCGTTGCAGTAAAGTCGGTAGCTCACTTTAACGAAATCAGCACCATCGGTTTCGACCAGCCAACGGTTCTTGCGCGTCTTGCGATACGAGAGCGGCTCACCGTCCTGATCGGTGACAGTCATGCTATCGATGTGTCGTGCGTACTCGCGAACCAGATAGGAGCCTGGCGTCCACACTGCCATCATCAATTCGGTTTCATCTTCGTCGGCTTCGAACTCCATCGTCACGTGCACGTATCGATGCGCCGTGTTTTCAAGATTGACGGTGTAGTTCAGCTGAGCCTTTGACTCCTTCAAGGAAGTGGTCAGTACGGCAAACAGGGCAATTGCGAGTGCTAAGTTGCGGATCATGGAAACCTGCAAAATGTTGATCAAAGTATGTGTTATTCAGACGTCTCGATACAGTTTAACTCGCCTTTTCGTTGCGCGCGGCCTTGCTTCTGGAAATGCGATGGATCACAATCGAAAGACGATTGGCGTGTTGGTTATGCCGATTTAGCGTTCGAAATCCATTGCCTCGACTGCCTGTTTCCATGGAATTACAAAAGAAGTTTCGATCTGTTCTTCTGTTTGGCCCACCCGGAGTCGGCAAAGGGACTCAAGGAGCCATTCTGGGTGCCGTGCCGGGATTCTTCCACCTCTCCGTGGGGGACGTGTTTCGATCGATCGATATCGGCAGCGACGATGGGCAGGAAGTCTACCGCTACAGTTCCCAAGGCCAGCTGGTGCCCGATGAACTGACGGTGAAAATTTGGAAGAAAGCGCTGCATGCTTACGAGGCTTTAACTCGCTATAAACCTCGAGAAGACATTCTGATTCTTGACGGCATTCCCCGAAATGTTCCGCAAACTAAATTGGTGCAAGACCACCTCGAGATCTTGCTAGTCATCAACTTGCAATGCTCTGATGAAGAAGAGATGATTCATAGGATGCGTCGCCGTGCGATTCGCGAAAACCGAGCCGACGATGCGAACGAAGACGTGATTCGCAATCGATTTCAAGTCTTCAGAGAGAAGTCATCGGCGGTGTTGAATTGCTACCCTTCAGAAATCATTTCGACCGTCAATGCCAACGGTTCGCCCGCCGAAGTGCTGGCCAGAATCTTGGAGGCAGTGGTGCCGGTGCAAAACAAACACTTCCTTGAAAATATTTGATCGATCTTTTGGAAATTAAGGACAACAGAAAATGCACACGACTTTGGTCAGCGTTGATGAGTTGGCTTCAAATCTAAACAATTCAGATTGGGTTATCGTCGACGCAAGTTATGACTTGAAGGACAAGGCAGCCGGTTACGAAATGTACCAGCGAGCCCACATTCCCGGCGCTGTCTATGCTCACCCGCACAAACATCTCAGCGGCCCACCACTCACCGATCAAGGCCGCCATCCGTTGCCCTCAGCTGATCAACTTGAGATGGTTTTTTCTCGGCTGGGCATTTCCAAAGACACGCAAGTCATCGCCTACGACAACCGTGGGATCACCGCGGCCCGTTTGTGGTGGCTGCTAAAGTACATGGGGCACGACAAAGTTGCCGTTCTCGATGGAGGGATCAAGGCTTGGACGGACGCCGGACATGAGACTTCCGAAGGAATCGAAACCAACACGCCAAGCGATTTCGAAGGCGAAGCCAAGCGTGAGATGTTGGTCGTTCTCGACGAAGTGTTGGATCAGCGGATGTTAGTCGATTCTCGCGATGCTGAACGTTTTCGTGGCGATTCTTCCGGCTCGGATCCCGCGGCAGGCCATATTCCTGGAGCCAAGAACCGTTGTCATGCAGAGAATAAAGACGAAGATCTCAAACTTCGTGATGTCGGTGAGTTGAAATCTGAATTCGAGGCATTGCTTGGCGACGTGCCAAGCGAAGAGGTCACGTTTTATTGTGGATCTGGAATTAGCGCGTGCCAAAATTTGCTGACGATGGAACACCTCGGCATGAAACTTGGCAAGCTTTACGTTGGCTCATGGAGTGAATGGAGCCAGTTCGAAGATTTGCCGAAGCAGTCTGGTTAGCGGCGAGGTAGTTTTCGCTCCTCCCATGATGTACGCTTGTTTCCGACGAAGGGCTTGGAAGTTTGGCAACGCAGTAGCGGGAACGTAGGGCCAAAGGCCCGGC